>JAYWIE010000725.1:0-5959 GCA_043789155.1 Rubricoccaceae bacterium
GTCCACGAACATGCCCTGCCACACGCCGACGCGGTTGCCGGTCGTGGTCGAGAGGACGTAGCCCGTGCCGTCGTAGAGCTGCGCGACGAAGCTCGCGAGCGTGCCGCCGGTCGCCCACCCCGCGAGCCCGCTCACGTCGAGCGGCAGCGTGAACGGGTTGCCGAGCATGTTCTGCGACGCCGGCCGCAGCGGGACCGCCACCGGCCCGCTCGTGCCCGCGCCCGTGCCGGCGAGCGTGAACGGCAGCGGCACGGACTGGCTCGGGCCGCCCGGCGGCGCGATCGCGCGGTCGTAGAAGTACCAGAAGAAGCCCGCGCCCGAGGGCAGCGGGTCCGACCCGCCGGCCGGCGGCAGCAGCGCCGTCCCGTTGAACTGCGTGAGCAGGTTCGCGCCGAAGGTCGGGTAGTAGCCCGCGATGCCCTGGACGAGGTTCTGGCCGGCGAGCGTCGCCACGGTCAGCCCGCCGACGGGCGCGGCAAGCAGCCGCCACCCGGCGTCGTCGTTCGGCGCGGCCGTCCCGGCGAACGTGCGCGACGCCGTGAGCGTCTGCCGCACGGGCGTCGTGCGCGTGAGCGGGATCGTCGGGGCGTTGGAGGCCGTCACGCTGCCCGTCGCCGTCGCGGCGTAGCCGGCCGGGAAGGGGTTTGCGAGTGTGGCGTCGTAGAGCACGCGGACCGTCTTGCCGGCGGCGAGCCGCCCGACGGCGACGGTCACCGTCTCGCCCGAGCGCGCCGCCGGCGGCGCGGCCGTCTCGGTGACGTCGGCGACGGCCTCAGCCTCGGACGTGGCCTCGGACGCGGCTTCGGACGCGGCCCTCTGCGCGAGCGCCTGCTCGACGCCGAGCGCCTCGTCCGCAGCCGGTGCGCCGGCGTCGGACGTCAGCGTGAGCGGCGCGAGCGCCGGTGCGGCCGCCACAGCCTCGGCCGGCGCGGGGACGTCCGGAGCCGGAGTGGCCGGTGCGGCGTCGGCGGGCGTCGGGACAGCCGGAGGCGCGAGCGCCGGCGCAGCGGCCGGAGCAGGGACAGCTGCAGCGACAGATTCCGCCGCCGCCGCGAGCGGGGACGCCGGCGCGTCGAACCGCGGCGCGTCGGGCGTGGGCGCGTCGAACGCGGGCGCATCGGACGGCCGGCCCGCGGTCGCACCGGCCGTCAGCGGCGTCGCCGCCGGCAGCGTGCACGTGCCCGACGGGACGAGCGCGATCGTCGTCGTCGCGAACAGCGTCGCCGCCGCGGCCGGGTTGTTGTTCTGGAGCGTCACGAGCGGCGTCGCGCCGCCGGCGGCCTGCTCGAGCCGCGGGTTCGTCGTGTTGCTCGACGGCCGGAACAGCCGGATGCCGCCCGACGACGGCGGGGCGACCGCGTCGCCGCCGAGCGCGACCGAGTTGGCGCGCACGTTCCAGCACAGGTTCGACGTGCCGAGCGCGCGCGACTGGATGTTCTCGAACGTCGCGGCGAGGTTGCGCGGCCGCGTCGGGACCGTGTTGTTGGTCACCGTCAGGTTGAGCGTCGACGTGAGGTTGCTGTTGAACGTCATCGCCTCGAGCTCCGTGTTGCGGACCGTGTTGCCGTCGACGAGCAGGCGCACGCTGGCCGTCTCGTCGGCGACGGTCGTGCCCTCGATGCCGTAGTTCGACGCCGTCCCGTCGATGACGTTGTTCGTCACGCGGCCGTCGACCGTCGAGGCGTCGTTGTTCGAGAGCAGCACGGCCTGGTTCTCAGACGCCGTCATCGTGTTGCCCGAGACCGTGTACTTCAGCGTCGTCGTGCCGGTCGCGTTGAGCTCGACCGCGTTGTCGCTGCTGCGGTTGCCGGCCGGCACGGCCGGGATCGCGGCCCCGACGCGGTAGCCCGTGAACGTGTTGCTGAGCGCGGTGAGGTTCAGGACCGCGCCCGTCGTGCCGGACGTGACGCCCTGGACGCCGTCGCTCTCGAGCGCCGCGAACGTCGCGCTGCTGATGCCGGCCGTGATCACGGCCGTGCCGGCCGCCGAGAGCAGGACGCCGTCGTTGCCGACGTTGTCGAGCGCGGCGTCGCCGGGCAGGTTCTGCGTGTTCGAGAAGCGCCCGCCCGTCACCGTCAGCGCGAGCGTGCCCGCGGTGTTGGCCACGCGCAGGCCGCGGCTCGCCGCGCCGTCGGCGCGGACGTTGGTGAGCGCCGCCGTGCCGATGAGGTTGGACGCCGACGCCGCGAACTCGAGCGCGTTCTCGTTGACGCCGTCGCCCGCGTTGAAGATGTCGGTGTCCGTCACCGTCAGCCCGTTCACGCCCGTCCCGGAGATGCCGTGGCTGCCGGTCCGCGCGATCTTGAGGTCGCGGAAGACGGCGTTGGTGACGCCGGTCATGGCGATGCCCGCCCCGGCGACGGCGTTGACGGTGCTCCGGGTCTCGCCGAGCACGGCCGCCGTCTCGCCGAGGACCATGTAGCGCAGCGACGGCGAGGCCGTGGACGTGAGCGAGACCGCGTCGCCGGCCGTCGTGAGGATCGTCCCGCCGCTGCCGGCCGTCGTGCCGGTCCCGGTCACGGTCAGGCCGGCCGTGCTGCCGGTCGTGTTGAGCACGACGCCGCTGTCGCCGCCGGTCGAGGCGAGGCTCCGGAAGACGAGCCCGCCCGTGCCGATGGTCGTCGAGGCGACGCCGAGCGTGCGCCCGGTCGTCGTCGCGAGCGTGTTGGCCGCGCCGGTCACCGAGACCGTCCCACCGCCGGTCGCGGTGAAGGCCGCGCCGGTCGTCGTCGCGACGGCGAGGTTGCCGCCCGAGAAGCGGACCGTCGAGCCGGTGTTGGACGTCAGGCTCACGCCCGGCAGCGTGGCGGTGCTGATCTTCTGCGCCGCGCCCGAGAAGTCGATTGTCGTCCCGCTCGTGCCCGAGACCGTGATGCCGCGCGAGGCGGTCGTCGGGTTGACTGCGCCCGAGAACGCGAGCGTGCCGCCGGTCGTGCCGGTCACGTTGACCGCGAGCGCCGTCGTGTTCGAGACCGTGCCCGGGAACGTGAAGCTGCCCGCGCCGCCGGCGACGCGGACGGCGTCCGACGTCGCGCCCGAGAGCGCGTCGGCCGACGTGCCGAGCGTGGCCGTGCCCGAGACGCCCGAGAGCAATACGTTGTTGGTGCCGCCCGACGACGCGACCTGCGCGAACGTGCCGGCGAGCGTGCCCGTCGTGAGGTTCAGCGCCTGCCCTGTCGTGTTGATCCGCAGGTCGCCGACGGTGAGCGTGCCGAAGGCCGAGCCGAGGATGGCCGAGCCCGTCGCGTTGCCGAACGTGAGGCCGAAGAGCGAGTTGCCGCTCCCGAGCGTGACGCCGTTGGTGGCGGCCGCCGAGGTCGTGACCGTCGGGGCCGTGCCGCCGATGGCCGGCTGCGCGCCCGAGTCGGCGGGCCACGTGAGCCCGGCGACGCTCGCGAACGACGTGCCCGTCGCGCCCTGCCCGACGACGACCTGCGACCCGAGCAGCGTCAGGCCGCCCGTGTAGGCCCCCGAGGCGATGTAGACGCGGTCGCCGGGGTCGTCGGCGGTCGTCGCCGAGAGGCAGCCCGCACCCGTGAGGCAGGTAAACGGCGTCCCGCGGCGGCCGTCGCCGCCGGGCACCGCGGCGGCGTTGACGAAGAAGACAGGCGTGCCGACCGTGAACGAGACCGTCGCCGGGGCCGTCGTGCCGAAGCCGTTGCTGACCGTGTACACGAACGATGCCGGGCCGGTGTAGCCCGCCGCGGGTGCGAACTCGACCGTGCCGTCGCCCGCGACCCCGGCCGACCCGTTGGTCTGGGTCGTCACGGTGATGATCAGGCGCGAGCCGGCGTCGTTGGCGAGCACGCTGAAGCCCGTCGAGAGGGCCGTGTTGATGGGCACGTTGCCGACGAGGACCGGCGTGTACGTGTCGGCCGCGATCGCCGGCCGCACGCCGACGGCGAGCGTGAGCGTGGCGTCGGACGTGCCGGCGCTGTTGGTGATGCGGTAGCTGAACGTGAACGGGCCGGTCTGGAACGTCGACGGCGTGAAGCTGATGGAGCCGTCGGCCGCGACCGACACTTGGCCGTCGCCGTCGAACGTCGCCGTGGTCCCGGCCGCGTTCGTCGTGACCGAGCCGCCGAGGCCGCCGCCGCCGAACGACGTCACGGTCGCGAGCGGGAAGCCGCGGCTGTCATTGCCGAGCACGCCCGGCGCGGCGACGGCGAGCGGCGTCTGGTAGGCCGTGTGGTAGGCGCTGCCGGGCGCGCTGTTCGCCGCAGGCGCGTCGGCGACAGCCGCCGGGACGGACGTCACGGCGACGGTCGCGGTGGCCGTGAGGGCCGTGGCCGCGATGTCGGTCGCGGTGACGGTCTGGGTGCCGGCCGCGCGCAGCGTGAGCGCGAGCGTCTTGGTGCCGGCGTCGCCGGCCGCGAACGTGGCGTCGGGCGGGAGCGTCGCCGTGGCGTCCGAGGACGTGAGCCGGACGGTCCCGGTGTAGCCCGTGGCGACGTTGCCGCTCGCGTCGCGGAGCGTGACCGTGACCGACGCCGCCGTGCCCGAGAGGACGGACGGCGGGGCCGAGAGCACGAGCGACGCCGCGACGCCGGCCGAGACGCTCACCGTCGCGGACGTCGCAGACGTCAGGCCGGGCGACGAGAACGAGAGCGTGCGGCCGCCGGGCGTGCCCGAGACCGAGAGGCCCGCGAACGTCGCGACGCCGGCGGCGCTGGTCGTGGCCGTCGCGGTGCCGCCGAGCGTGCCGCCGCCGCTCGCGATGGCTACGGTCACCACGACGCCCGCGCGGGCGACGGCGTTGCCGGCCGCGTCGCGGATCTGGACCGCGGGCTGCGTCGCGAAGGCCGTCCCGCTCTGCGCCGTCGCCGAGGGCTGCGTCGTGACCGTGATCTGCGTCGGCACGACGGCGACGCTGATGGAGACCTCCGCCGCGTCCGCGCCGGCCGAGTTGGCGAGGCGGTAGCGGAACGTGAGCGCGCCGGAGAAGCCCGCCGGGGCCGTCAGCGCGAGGCTGCCGTCGGCGTTGACGGTGAGCGTGCCACCGGTGCCGAACGCGGCGCTCGCGCCGGCGGCGTTGGTCGTCTCGGTGCCGCCGAGCGTGCCGCCGCCGAACGAGGCCACGGCCGCGAGCGGCACGCCGCGCGCGTCGTTGGCGAGCACGCCGGCTGCGGCGGCGACCGTGAACGCGCTCGCGGCGACGGCCCCGGTGTACGCGTCGGCCGCGGCGAGGGGCGACACGCGGACCGAGCCGGCGACGAGCGTCGCGTTGACGTCGAGGACGCTCGAGAAGGCGACGTCGAGCGCGTCGTCGGCTCCGCCGTTGACCAGCGTGAGCAGGTACCGGAGCACGTCGCCGGGGTTGGCCTCGGGGTCGGCCGGGTCGGCCGGGGCCGCCGTGAGCGCGGCCGTGAGCGCGGGCGCGATCCGGTCCGGGGCCGTCTCGTCCGTCAGCGCGTCGCCCGTCAGCGCGTCGTCCGCCTGCCCGGCGTCCGGTGCCGCGTCGTCCGCGAGGTCGGCAGCCGAGCCGGCCGCGTCCTCCGGAGCCGCGTCGGCCGGCGCAGCCGCCTCCGGGGGTGCGGCGGCGCGCGTCGTCTCGGCCGTGAGGGCGCTGAGCGCGCGCGGGAGGGCGGTGAGCCCGCCGGCGGCCGAGACGCCGACGGCCGCGAGCGAGACGGCGGCGGCGGCGAGCAGGGCGAACGCGGCACGGGCCGGGCGGAGCAAGGGTCGGGGCACGGGAGGGCTGGACACGTGGGCGCAGGGCTGCGACGCCGCAGACCGTGCTAGCTACCCTCCGCGCCCGCCACATGCAATATGTGTCAGGTCTGGCCGCTCGTCGGTTACGCCTCGAGGCGCTCCGAGAGCGCCCGAATCTCAGCGCGCAGGGCCGACACCTCCGCCGTGAGCGCAGCGACGGCCTGCGCCCCCGCGATTTCCGCGGCACCGTCCTCGGCGTCGCGTCCGACGAAGAACGTCGCGAGCGTCGCCGTGACGTAGCCGAAGA
>JAYWIE010000726.1:0-5949 GCA_043789155.1 Rubricoccaceae bacterium
GATCGGCGTCACGTCGACCGGGTACCACTGGTCCCAGCTCACGCCCATCTCGCCGCGGTAGCAGCCCTCGGGACGCACGTCCCACCGCAGGTGGAGCGCCGCGCCCGAGCCCGGCAGGGCATCCGTGACGCCGACCGACTGGCACGCATCGGTGACGAGCCCCCATGCGTCGGGCACGACGAAGGCGTCGTCGAACAGCTCGATCGGGAGCGCGGTCGCGCTGCGCCGCGGGGCCTCGACGAGCCACGGCGTCTGCGCGGGCTCCTCGTAGAAGACGAGCTGGATGTCGTCGATGTAGATGCTGCCGGACTGCTGGAGCTCGAACATGAGCTGCTTGACGTTGGTCGCGTCGAGCGGGGCCGAGCCCTGTGCCGCCAGGTCGAAGGCCGAGAGCGGGACTGTGACGGTCTGCCACTGCTCGTCGATGAAGGCGCGCTCGAAGTAGCGGTTGCCGGTGTAGGCGAAGCCCATGCCGCCCGAGTAGTCCTCGAGCGTCAGCACGATGGGCAGGCCGTACATGGTGCCCTGCTTGCTGCGGACGCGCATCTGGACGGCCGCGTAGGGGAGGATCTGGGAGATGTCCTTGCCGGCCCAGTTGTCCCACCCGAAGCCCAGCCCGGCCCACGCGCACCCCTCGGCCGCGCGGTCCCAGCTCACCTCGATGGCGCGCGCGCCGTCGTAGACGACGTTTCCCTCGACGCGCCCCTGCGTGCAGCGCGCGTCGTCCTGGAACCAGACCGTGTCGTCGTTCTGGTCGCTGAAGATCACCGGCGCGACCGCGAGCGCGACCGAGCGCGGCCGCTCGGGCGCGGCGGGTGCCTCGACGCCCGCGTAGAGCGCGACCGGCTGGAAGCGGACGCACCCCGGGAGGAGCGCCGCGGCGAGGCCGAGGACCGGGAGGAGCGAGCGGGGCCGGGCCGGCATGGGCGCGTTACAGCTGCAGCGGGCCGCCCGCCGTGAACGTGAGGTAGTCGATGCCGTAGGCCACCTGGAGCGGCGGGTTCGGCTGCGCGTTGTTGTCCGAGATGAGCAGCACGCGGACGGCCACGATCTGCTGCGCCTGCGCCTGCGTCAGCCCGCCCCCGATCTGGCTGACGGGCTTGCTGAAGAGCCGCCAGCCGGTGAAGTTGACCGGGATGTCGCCGTACGGCAGCACGGTGTCCACGCCGTCGTTGAAGACGCCGTTGCCGTTGGCGTCGGCGATGAGCTGAACGACGGCGATGGTGTAGTCCGTGCCGAGGCCGCGAATGAACATGTTGAAGTACAGGTTCTCCGGGACGCTCGTCGGGACGGGGAAGTACGGCGTGCCGCCACGGGGCCGGAGGTCGATCAGGCCGACGAAGAAGTTGCGGACGTTGCGGTCCGTCCCGCGGAGCAGGTAGAACGAGGTGCCCTGCCCGGCCGGCACCTCGGTGCTGACGCCCGAGTTCTGGAGCTCGAACTCGAAGTTGCCGACCGTGATGCCGACCGTGGACTCGAAGTCCGCGACGACGTTGCCCGGGTAGACGCGCGGCGCGACCACGGTCACCGTCGCGCGCGTCGTGTCGAAGCGCTCGGCGGGGATGAGGAGCACGGCGTCGACGGGCTCGGCCCGGAAGAGCGGGAGCTCGGTCGTGCGGCCCTCCCAGACGGCGTTCTCGGCCGTGATCTCGTTCGAGAAGCCCTCGATGCGCTTCACGGCCCCGCTGCGGCGGCCCGTGATCCGGATGACCCAGTTCACCTGCTTGTTGAAGCGAGCGGCGAAGGTCACCGTCTGCCCGGCGGCGAAGTCGACCGTCGCGCGGCTCGCGGTGAGCGTGTCGAGGACGTTGAAGTCGCCGAAGCGGTCGGTGAGGTTCGGCCCGGCGACGTCGGTGTTGTGGTCGCAGCCGGCGAGGGCGGCGAGGAGGACGGCGGCGAGCGCCGCGGAGGCCCGGAGGTGGCGGAGTGCGGTCATCGGGCTAGAAGGTCATGCTGTAGAGGGCGAACACCTGCCCGATGCGGTAGTCGCGCTCGGGCGACGCGTCGCTGCCGGCAGCGAAGCTCTGGTACTGGACGGTGAGGAAGATGTCGTCCTGGAAGCGGTAGCGCAGGCCCGCGCCGACGATCGACTCGTGGTCGTCGGCGACGAAGACGTTCGGGAAGTCGCGGATGGTGTTGAAGTCCACGATCTGGGGCACGTAGTCGCGCCCGCTCGACGTGCGGAAGGTGCCGCCGAGGAGCAGGTCGAGGCGGTCGTAGACCTCGGCCGAGAGGCCCGTCTCGAGCAGCGTCGTCGTGAGGCCGACCGTCTCGAAGGCGTTGCCGCCGCGGCTCGTGCGCTCGACCTGCGCGCCGAGCGTCAGGCCGACCGCGCGCGAGAGCCCGGCGAGCCGGCCGATGGCGACGTCCGTCCCGGCGCGGACGCGGGCGAAGCGCTTGAGCAGCGGCGTGCCCTGCCCGCGGATCTCGCGCAGCAGCGCCACGTCGAGCGTCCCGCTGACGGGCCCCTCCAGCGGCGCGTACGTCCCCCCGAGGCGCAGGCCACGGCGGTTGGGCGTCGCCTTGCCGTAGGGCAGCACGTTGCCGTAGCGCGGGTCGTAGGCCATCTGCGCGCTGGCGATGCGGAAGGTGTAGATGCCCGGGTCGCGGGTGAGGTCGTAGAGCGAGACGGGGCGCTGCGCGCCGTCGTTGCCGATGCGGTTGTAGGAGCCGAGCGAGCGCGTGTAGTCCTCGCGCTTGCTCTGCGCGGCCGCGCTGTAGAAGTCGGGCCCGACATCGACGAGCATCGCCGAGACGGTGACGCCGCGCGCCGGGAAGGCGGCGGCGAGGCCGACCTCGGCGAACGTGTCGGAGATGTCCAGCAGGCGGTCCACGGTCGTCAGGACGGCCGTCGAGTCGGTGCTCGTAGAGTCGGCCCCCTCGGTGCGGGTGCGCGAGTCGGCGTAGGAGCGGCCGGCCTCGCCGACGAGGCTCAGCGTGTACGCCGAGCGCCGCAGCAGCGTCACGTCGGCGTCGACGGAGTAGACCGAGTTGCGGATGCCGGCGTTGGCGTTGCCGGACTGGAGGTCGTCGGCGAGGTACGACAGGTTGGCCCCGACGCGCGCCTGGCTCGCGAACGGGCCGACCGTGGGCGACGTCGCGCCGACGCGGCCGCCGCTGATGAGGCGCGTCGGGACGGTGAGGAAGTCGGTCGCGCGGAGGCGGGCGACGAAGACGCGCGCGTCGACGGCGTCGAGGCCGCGGTCGAAGTCGAGCCCGAAGTCGACCGTCCCGCCCTGCAGGCGACGCGTGTTGCCGGCGGTGTAGAACTGCTCGTAGTCGATGACGCCGCGCTGGGGCTCGAACAGCTCGGGCGTGTTGACGGTCGCGTCGCGCTCGGGCAGGAAGAGCGTGTAGGGCGTCAGCGCGAGGTCCATGTCGCCGACGCGGTAGCGGACGGCGTCGGCGATGACGCCGCGGGCCCACAGCTCGCGGACCTCGACGGTCGCGCCGGCCCCGAAGAAGCCGCCGAACTCGTTGCGCAGGCGCAGCGTGCCCTGGACCTCGGCCGTGCGGAAGGGCTGCGCGTTCACGGCGAGGTCCAGCACGAAGTTGCCGTCGGCGAGCGTCTCGGCCGTGACCGTGTCGGCCGCGGCGAGGCGGCCGCCGAGCGTCGACTGCTGGATGTAGGAGCGGCCGAGGCCGTTGAACCGGAGCCCCGGCCCGGCCGGCTCGGTGTCGGGCGCGCCCTGGGCCGAGGCCGCCGAGGCGAGCGCCAGAGAGAGCAGGCCGAGACGGAGAGTGGATCGCATGCGGCTGGCGGGTTAGAAGAACATCTTGAGCTCGAGCGTCACCTCGCGCCCCGAGTACGTGTCGACGGCGAAGCTGCGGTCCTCGAAGCGCATCCACCGGTGGCGGAGGTAGAGGCCGGCGTTGCGCGCGACGGTCCAGTCGAAGCCGAGCCCGAGGCCGCGGGCGTGCTGGTCGCGCGGCAGCCCGCTCGCGGCGTCGAGCGTCGTGAAGCGGCCGCCGCGGGCGTTCTCGAGGCCGAGGTAGCCCGTCGCGAGGAAGCCCGGCACGAGCTCGTAGTACAGGTCGACCTCGTGGTACTGGACGAACAGGTACGTGTCGTCGTCGGTCGGGACCGGCCGGAACCGCGTGTTGGCCGAGCCGAAGCTGCCGAGGTAGAACAGGTACAGCGGGCGCTCCAGCACGGTCGCACGCGCCTTGCCCTGGAGGTCGACGGCGTGGTAGTACTTGCGGTTCGTCGCGAAGCCCGTCACCGGCTCGACGTCGGTCGTCGGGACGCGCTCGAAGACGCCGCGGAAGAACGAGTACTGGCGGCCGAGCGGCCCGAAGGTCGTCGCGCACGTCGCCTCGGCCGGGAACGGGTTGTAGACGCGCGAGAGGGCGAGCCCGTTGACGCGGTGCACGTACGAGAGGTCGGTCGTCGTCGGGGCGAGCTCGTGCGCGGCCCCCCAGCCGACGGCGAAGCGGACCGGCCCGCGGCCCCAGGCCGTGTTGAAGTTGACGCCGCGGCGGTTGTGCGCGAGCTGGTTCACGAGCGTCAGCGCGCCGCCCGAGCCGCCCTGCCCCGCCGTGACCTCGCAGCGCGGGTCGGTCCGCAGCTGCGGGTTGTTGCCTGTCGCGATCTCGCTGTTCTCGTTGAAGAAGTTGCGCCCGATCTGGTACACCTGGAGGTCGAGCGGGAGGCCGGTGCGCGCCGCGGGCGTCTTGGCCCGCAGCATCAGCGCCTCGCCCCAGCGGGACGTGTAGGTCGGGCTCTCGAAGAGGCTCGCGCCGAGCTCGCCGGTGACGTTGACGCCCAGGCCGTTGAGGTCGAACTCGGTCGTGTGGACCTGGTACTGGCGGCGCTCCGTCGAGAGGCTGTCCAGCGTGCGGTAGCTGTAGATCGTGTTGAGCGAGACGCGGCTGGCCCCGAACGTGCGCTGCAGGCGGCCGCCGGTGATGAAGCTCGGCAGCGCGCGCGCGTCGCCCGAGAAGCCCTCGTAGGTCGGGACGCCGCCGTCGCCCGGGACGGCGGCGGCGACGGCCCCGGGGAGGCCGCCGTTGGGCTGCGTCTTGCCCCAGAAGGCGTCGAAGGCGATGCGGCCGGGGAGCTGCTGCCCGTTGAGGATGAGGCCCTGGAAGGCCTGGTAGTTGAAGCGCGCGTCGCCGGGGTTGGCGACGCCCGTCCGGAAGTAGTTCTCGTAGCGCGCCGCGCCGGCGACGCCCTCCCACGGCGTCCGGTCGAAGATCGAGAACCGGTCCAGCACCTGGAACACGCCGATCGTGAACGGGCTCAGGTTGTACCAGTGGATGCCGCCGGCGCGGACGCCGAAGGTGCCGGCCTCGGTCCGGAAGTTGCCGTAGAAGTTGACGCCGAGGTTGAGGGACACGGTCCGGGTCGCGGCGTCCTCGTTGCCGTCGTAGGGCGAGAAGACGAAGATCTCGGAGCCGAAGCTCGCTCGGCCGCTCGGCCGGCCCGAGACCGTGAGCGACAGCATCGGCTCGCGGTACCCGTCCCCGACCCCGTACGTCCGCTCGTACGGCGCGAGGTTGGGGTACGGGGTCGTCATGTTCCGGCCGTAGAGGAACAGGCGGTAGTAGCCGAAGACCGTCAGCGGGATCGACCGCTTCCGGCCGTCGGCCGTCGTGTCGGCGTCGAGGTTCAGGGCGAACGGGCGTACGTCGGGCCGGAGCGCCTCCATGCCGGGCCCCTCCAGTCCGAGCGAGTCCACGCCGGCGCGGAGGGGCCGCAGCTCGAGGCGGCCGGGCACGCCGCCCCACGTGGTGTCCGCCGCGGACGAGGCGACGAGCGGGCCGGCCTCGTCCGCCGCGGCACCGGTCGGGGCGGCCGGCTGCGCGCGCGCCGAGGTGCCGCAGGTTGCGAGCGCGACCGCCATCGCGGCACGCCGGCCCCATCTGCCGGAGGCGGGCCCGTCGAGGCGGAATGCAGCGCGCATCGGGTGTGGAGCGGAAGTGGCTGTGGAGGAAAACAGAGCGCCG
>JAYWIE010000727.1:0-5949 GCA_043789155.1 Rubricoccaceae bacterium
CTCGGGCGCGTCCGAGCGGACGCCGAGCCGCAGCGTCACCCCGACGACGAGGCGCGTGTCCTCGTGGCCGGACGACGACGTCACCGTCCGCTCGTCCACAACCGGGGCCTCGCAGACGACGCTCACGCGGTGGTGCCGGCGGAAAAACGGCTGGACGGTGAAGCGCGCCCACGGGGCCCCGCCGCGCCGGAACGGCTCGACGCCGTGGGCGTGGAGCGCGGACGTCGCCGCGCCCGTGTCCACCTTGGCGCGCACGGCGGGCAGCCCGATCTCGGGGAACGCGACCCACTCGCGCCACCCGACGGTGATGAGATCCGGACGGTCGCGGGTCGGCATGGGTCGGGCGGCAGGTCCGTTACCGGACGATGCGGACGAGCGTGATCTCGAAGACGAGCGCCGCGTCCGGCGGGACGCGGTATGCGCCGTTGCGCAGCGGAACCCCGCGTGCGCCGTAGGCGAGCGCCGGCGGAATGTAGAGCGTCCGCGTCTCGCCGGGGCGCATGTCCTGCAGCGCCTCCGCGACGCCCGGCACGACGCCGCGGATCGGCAGGCGGACCGGCTCGCGCGGCCGCGAGCGGTCGAACTCAGTCCCGTCGGCGAGCCGAACGACGTACTCGGCGAGGACCGTCTCGCCGCGCGTCGGTCTCCCGCCCGCGCCCGTCCGGCCGACGGTCCAGAGGAGCCCCGAGCGGCTGCGCTGGACGCCCGGCCGCGCCGCGACCTCGGCGAGGAAACGTGCGGACGCCTCCGCCGCCGTCTCAGCGACGGACGCGGTGCCGACGGCCGGCGGCGCGGGCGGCGGCAGCGGCGGCGACGACTGGGCCGACGCGGCGGTCGGCAGCAGGGCGAGAGCGAGCAGAATGCGCATGGTCGGCAGGCGTCGGGGTGGCGGCGGGGGTCAAGGTCGCACCCGCCGCCCGTGTCGGCAGGGCCGTGTTACGGCAGGATCGCGACGAGCGTGAGGTCGAACTCGAGCGGCGCGCCGGGCGGGATCTGGCCCGCGCCGCGGTCGCCGTAGCCCAGGCTCGCCGGCATCCAGATCGTCCGCGACTCGCCGACCTTCATCTGCGTCAGCGCCTCGGCGAAGCCCGGGATGACGCCCGAGAGCGAGAACTCGGCCGTCTGGCCCTCGGGCGTGGCGTCGAACGGCGTCCCGTCGGCGAGGCGGCCGGCGTAGCGGACCTGGACCGTGTTCTGGCGCGTCGGCGTGGCCCCGGTGCCGGGCGTGGTGACGACCGAGACGAGGCCGCTCGGGCTCACGACGGCCCCCGGGCGGGCGGCGGCGGCCGCGAGCACGCGCTGCGTCTCGGCGCGCTGGGCGGCCGTGGCCGGGTCGGCGGCGCGGCGGCGCTCCTGGCGGGCCCGCAGCGTGTCCTCGAACGCGGCCTGCGCCCGGCCGACGACCTCGGGCGTGTAGGCCGGCGTCGACCCGGCGAAGCCGGCCTCGATGCCGCGCAGGAAGGCCTGCGGGTTGAGCCCGGTCTCGGTGTCGGTCCGGAACTGGAAGCCGGCCTGGAGGCCGAGCGCGAACGCGATCTGGGCCGAGTCCGCGCGGAGGCCGGCCTCGAAGCCCTCGCGGTAGCGGTCGGCCGTGAAGGCGGGCGAGCCGCGGTGCAGGCGGACCGCGTTCTGGTAGCCGGCGTCGTACGACGTCACGTCGGAGTTGGAGGGCGCGGTCTGGGCCGAGGCCGTCTGGGCCAGGGCGGCCGGGGCGAGGGCGGCCGGGGCGAGGCAGGCGGCGAGCGCGAGCAGGAGGAAGGGGCGCATGCGAGCGGGTCTGTGTGAGGCGTCTGTGTGGACCGGGGGACGCCCGGGCGGGGCCCGCAAGATCGGGCCGGCCGTCGTGAACGCGCTGTGAGGCCGCGCTCGCGTGCGCGCCCGGGCCCGGCGGGTAGCTTCACCTCGTCCAGATCCCGCCCCGATGCCCGTCCCGCTCCTCGTCACCGCTGCGCTGCCCTACGCCAACGGGCCGCTGCACCTCGGGCACCTCGCCGGGGCCTACCTCCCGGCCGACCTCTACGTCCGCTACCAGCGCCTCGCCGGCCGCGACGTCGTGTTCGTGTGCGGCTCGGACGAGCACGGGGCCGCCATCGCCATCCGCGCGATGCAGGACGGCACGACGCCGCAGGCGGTCGTGGACCGCTACCACGCCGAGATCGAGGGCGCGTTCAGCCGCTTCGGCATGTCGTTCGACGTCTACTCGCGCACGACGAGCGCGACGCACCGCGCGACGAGCCAGGCCATGTTTGCCGCCATCGACGCCGCGGGCGGCTTCACGACGCGCACGCAGCGGCAGCCGTTCGACCCCGAGGCCGGGATGTTCCTCGCGGACCGCTTCGTCCGCGGCACGTGCCCCGTCTGCGGCTACACCGACGCCTACGGCGACCAGTGCGAAAACTGCGGCTCGACGCTCGCGCCCGAGGACCTCATCGACCCGCGGAGCGCGCTCTCAGGCGCGACGCCCGTCGAGCGCGAGACGCGCCACTGGTACCTCCCGCTCGGCGCGATGCAGCCCGCGCTCGAGGCCTGGATCGACACGAAGACGGACTGGAAGCCCAACGTGACGGGCCAGATCCGGTCCTGGCTCACCGCGGGTCTCGCGGACCGCGCGATGACGCGCGACCTCCCGTGGGGCGTGCCCGTCCCGCCCGAGAACACGGAAGAGACCGCAGGCAAGGTGCTCTACGTCTGGTTCGACGCGCCCATCGGCTACGTCTCGATGACCCGCGAGTGGGCCGAGCGGCAGGGCGACGCGGAGGCGTGGCGGCGCTACTGGCAGGTCCACCCGGACGGCACCGAGCCCGAGCTCGTCCACTTCATCGGCAAGGACAACATCGTCTTCCACGGCCTCATCTTCCCGGCCATCCTCCAGGCGCTCAACCATGCAATGGAAGGCGCAGCCCACGCCACGCAGGGCCACGCCGCGCCCGAGATCGCCGGCCGCTTCGTGCTGCCGGCCAACGTCCCGGCCAACGAGTTCCTCAACCTCGAGGGCCAGAAGTTCTCCACGAGCCGCGGCTGGGCCGTCTGGGCGACCGACGCGCTCGACGCCTTCCCGACCGACCTGCTCCGCTACGCGCTCGCCGCCGGCCTGCCCGAGACCAAGGACGCGGACTTCACGTGGGCGGACTTCCAGAACCGCGCCAACGGCGAGCTCGGCGACGTCGTCGGCAACTTCGCCAACCGCGCTCTGACGTTCGCCGCCCGCTTCACGGACAACCTCGTCCCAGAGCCAGTCTCGCTCACCGAGCAGGACCGAGCACTGCTCGGCTACCTGGAAACGGCCACGGGCCTGGTCGGCGAGGACTACGAGCGCGTCCGGCTACGCGAGGCCGTCGCTGGGACCGTGCATCTGGCGCGCAAAGGCAACCAGTACCTCCAGGACACCGAGCCGTGGAAGACGCGGAAGTCCGACGAGCAGGCCATGCGGAACTCGGTCTACGTCGCGCTCCAGGTTACCGCGAGCCTGTCGGTCCTGCTCGAGCCCGTCGTGCCCGAGGCGGCCGCCCGCCTACGCGCGATGCTGAACCTCGGCGGCGTCCGTGCCTCCACCCCTGGTGGCTCCGACGGCCTCGGTTGGGCAGATGCTGGGCGGCCGCTCCTCGCTGCCGGCCACGTGCTCGGCGAGGCGTCGATCCTGTTTCCGCGCGTCGAGGACGAGCAGGTCGAGGCGCAGCGCGCGCTCCTCAGCGCCGCCACAGCCACACCGGACGTCACCGAGGCCAATCCCGACGCGCCCGCCGATGCGCCCGCAGGCGGGCCGTACGCGCCGCTCATGCCCGAGATCGTGTTCGACGACGTCGCCAGGATGGACCTCCGCGCCGGCCGCATCGTCGCCGCGGACGCGGTCCCGAAGGCGGACAAGCTGCTGCGCCTCGACGTCGACCTCGGCTTCGAGACGCGCCAGATCCTCTCCGGCATCCGCGCCTTCGTGAGCCCCGAGGAGGCCGTCGGGCGCTCGGTCGTGGTCGTGGCCAACCTCGCGCCGCGCACGCTGCGCGGGCTCGAGAGCCGCGGCATGATCCTGATGGCCGAGGACCGCGACGGCACGCTCCGCTTCGTCGGCACGGACGGCGAGCCGGGCGGGGCCGTGCGGTGATAAATGCGGCTTGAGGTTTGCCGGATGAATCCGGACCTGAGTTTGAGGTTGGAACTTTGCAGGCATGTCCTGTCAAACCCCAAACCCCAAACCCCAAACCCCAAACCCCAAACCCCAAACCCCAAACCCCAAACCCCAAACCCCAAACCCCAAACCCGTCAGCCCAGCCAGCCCATCAGGTAAGCGGCGACGGAGCCCGCGCCGGCCATGAGCGCGATCATGAGCCATGCGGCCGGGCGCGTGCCGGCGCGCGGGCGCGGGAACTCGTAGCCGCAGAACGGGCACTCGGCGGCGTCGGCGGGCGCGTCGAGGGCGCAGGCGGGGCACTCGGTCGTCACAGCACGTCGAGGGCGATGAAGTCGGGGTCACCCGCGGAGACGCCCGCGGGCTCGGCCGTGGCGATCCAGCCGCCGGCGAGGACGGTCTCGCCGCGCTCGGCGTCGTAGAGCACGACGGCCTGACCGGGGGCGACGGCGTCGCGCGGCTCGGCGAAGACGACCTCGAGCGTGTCCGGCCCGGTTCGGTCCGGGTTCACCCGGTGCCGGGCGAGGGCGGGCTCGGCCGCGCCGTGGGCGCGGACCTGCGCGCGGACCGCCGTCTCGGTGCCGAAGCCGGGCACCGCGCCCCACACGACGCCGTCGGCCGTGAGCGCGCGCGCGCCGAGCGCCGAGCGCGGGCCGACGCTCACCGTGTTCGTCGCGACGTCGATGGCGGTGACGTAGAGCGGCTCGGCAGCGGCGAGGCCGAGGCCGCGGCGCTGCCCGACGGTGTAGAACGGCGCGCCGCGGTGCCGCCCGAGCGCCTCGCCGCTCACGGCGTGGACGAACGGCCCGCCGTCGACCGCGGCGTCGAGGCCGGGCACGCGGCGGCGCAGGAAGGCGCGGTAGTCGTCGTCGGGGACGAAGCAGATCTCGTACGAGTCCTTCTTCTGCGCGACGGCGAGGCCGGCCTCGGCCGCGAGCGCGCGGATCTCGGGCTTGGTGAGCCCGCCGAGCGGCAGCAGCGTCCGCGCGAGGTGCGCCTGCGAGACGCCCCAGAGGACATACGACTGGTCCTTGGCGCGGTCCGCGCCGCGCGCGACGGCGTAGCGGCCAGCGCCGTCCGGGACGTCCCCGTCCGGCACGTCCCCGTCGTGGCCGGCCCCGTCGTGGCCGGCCCCGTCGTGGCCGGCCGGCGTCCGGACGATCCGGGCGTAGTGGCCCGTCGCGAGGTGCTCGCAGCCGAGGGCGTCAGCGCGGCGGGCGAGCGCGCCCCACTTCACGTGCGTGTTGCAGAGGACGCACGGGTTGGGCGTGCGGCCGGCGAGGTAGTCCGCGACGAAGCGGTCCTGGACGGCCGTGCCGAACTCGGCGCGCAGGTCCACGACGAGGTGCGCCGCGCCGATGCCGACGGCGACGGCGCGGGCGTCGTTCATGTCGTCGAGCGAGCAGCAGCCCGAGACCTTCTTCGCGCCGTGCGCGCCGCCGGCCGCGACGTCCGGGTCCCCCATGGACGTCGCGAAGTCCCACGTCTTCATCGTCGCCCCGACGACCTCGTAGCCCTGCTCGTGCAGCATCACCGCGGCCGCCGACGAGTCGACGCCGCCGCTCATGGCGACGAGGACGCGGCCGTGGCGGCTCATGGTCGGGGGCTGACTGTGGGCTGCAAGGTAGTGGGAACGCGGTTTGAGCGTCGGTTCGAGCGCCGAGTTGCGCGCGTCTTCGCTTGGCCGCAGGGCCGGTCGGCGGGAGCTTGCTGCTTCGCCCTCCGGTCCGGCCGTGTCCGTCCCCCCGCCGTCGCGCCGCGAGCGCATCCACGCGCCCGGCGCGCCGGCCGAGATCGGGCCCTACAGCCAGGGCGTGCTCGTCGGG
>JAYWIE010000728.1:0-5938 GCA_043789155.1 Rubricoccaceae bacterium
ATCAACACGGACGCCGTGCCGGCGAAGGAGCGCCTCCAGAGCCCCGAGCAGCACGCGGTCATCGAGGACGCCACCAAGTGCATCATGTGCGGCGCGTGCACCCACTCGTGCCCGTCCACGTGGGCGGACCCGGACTACCTCGGGCCGGCGGCCATGCTGAAGGCCTTCCGATACGTCTTCGACAGCCGCGACACCGAGCCCGAGGACCGGCTCAAGGTCGTCGACTCGAAAGACGGCCTGTGGAAGTGCTACACCATCTTCAACTGCGTCCAGGCGTGCCCCAAGGGCATCGACATCACGCGGTGGCTCTCGGCCCTCAAGCGTAAGGCCGTCACGACGCGCCTCTGACGCCCGCCGCCCGTCTGCTGCGCCCCGGATGCCCCGCGTGTCCGGGGCGCGCTGCGTTCCTGGTCACCCGAACCCCAGCGGCACGGCGCGGATCGTCACCGTCGTGCGGCAGCCGTGGCTTCGGGCGTCGCCCACGTAGCTCAGGGGATAGAGCGACGGTTTCCTGAACTGTAGGTCGCAGGGTCGAGACCTCCCGTGGGCACGACGGACGCCCCGTCGGTCGGTCGGACCGTCAGTGGGTTTCCGCCCAGTCGTATTCCCACGGCCACGGCATCGCCGTCGCTCCCAGCACCAGCGACGCCACCTCCGGATACACCCGCTCCGCACGCACGTCGTTGCCGAGCAGCACCACGCACCGCTGCCCGCTTTCGAGGCAGACGACCATGTTGCCGGTCCAGTCGTTGTGTCCGCCCTTGTACCACGCCGGGCCGCTCGCGTCCTGAAACGTCACCACGCCCAGACCTGCGGCGAGCCCGACGCGGTCGTGCCACGGCCCGGCCCACTCGAAGAGCGTCGGAAACTGGTGCGCCGACGTGATCGGCACCTGTGGCCGGACGAACTCGGCGCGTGACGCGGCGCTCAGTCCGTCGCCGCGCACGACGCCCGCCCACAGGCGCGCCTGGTCCTCGATCGACGTGTCCATCGATCCGGCCGCGCGCACGCTGCTCCGCTCGTCGTGCGGCTCGAACGACCCGTCGAGCGCGTAGCCGTCGGCGAGGTTATCCGCGAAGTCCGGGCGCCACGTCATGCTCGTGTGCGTCATCCCGAACCGGTCGAAGACACGGCGCTGCATCTCCGCGCCGACATCGAGCCCGAGGCCCTCTTCGAGGACGACCTGAAGCAGGTTGATGCCTTCGCCCGAGTAGGCGTAGCGCGTGCCCGGATCGAAGTGGAACCGGAGCCTCTCGTCGGGCTCGAGCCACCGGAAGTTGGCGAAGCCCGAGGCGTGGTTGAGCAGGATGCGCGGCGTGAGCGCCCGCCAGCGGTCGTCGCCGGCGAGGTCGGCGTAGGTCTCATAGGCAGGCAGCGGGCGTGGCAGCAGGTCAGCGACGGACGCGTCGAGATCCAGCCGTCCCTCGTCGACGAGTTGGAGCACCATGTACGCAAAGGCCGCCTTCGTCAGCGAGGCACCGTACATGACCGTCTCCGGTGTGAGCGGCAGGTCGCGCTCGACGTTGCGGTGCCCGTAGGCTGCGACGTGAACGACCCGCCCCCCGTCGATGACGGCGAGGGCCATGCCGTTGACGCGGTCGCGGGCCATCGCCTGCCGGACCTGCATGTCGAGCCTGGACGCGTCGAACGCAGGCAGTGACTGGGCGGACGCGCGGGCACTGAGAGCGAGCGAGCCGAGGGCGAGCCCACTGAGGGCGAGGAGTAGAAGTGTGCAGCGCATGGGCCGAGCCGGACCGGGTGCCCAAGGTAGCAGCGGGAGTGTTTTCCCATCTCAATTCCGCCTGGGGCCGTTTACCGCCTCATCCAGGACACCGGGACGGCGCTCGCGACGCGGACCGTCACAGTCGTCCGGTAGCCGGAGGCGCTATCTTTTGCGGGCCCGGCCCACGTAGCTCAGGGGATAGAGCGACGGTTTCCTAAACTGTAGGTCGGAGGTTCGAGACCTCCCGTGGGCACGCAGGGCCGAGCCGCCGCGCGGAACCGGGGCAGGGATGCGGCGGGTTAGAACGGCCCTGCTCTCCGCTCCCATGCCCGGCATCCCCACGCTCGCGCTCGCCGACGGCACCCGCATCCCGCAGCTCGGCTTCGGCACGTGGAACGTCAAACCCGAGGATGCGGCCCGCGTCGTCGGCCACGCCCTCGACGCCGGCTACCGCCACATCGACACGGCCGAGATGTACCGCAACGAGCGGGAGGTCGGCGAGGCCGTCCGCGCCTCCGGCCTCGGCCGCGCCGACGTCTACGTCACGTCCAAGCTCAACAACGACGCGCACCGGCCGGACGACGCCCGCCGCGCCTTCGACGCCACGCTCGCGGCGCTCGGCTCGGACTACGTGGACCTCTTCCTCATCCACTGGCCCCTGCCGACGCTCTACGACGGCGACTTCGTGCAGACGTGGAACGCGCTCACCGCCTTCGCCGACGAGGGCCGCGCCCGCTCTGTCGGCGTCTCCAACTTCACCGAGGCGCACCTCGCGCGCCTCGCCGCCGAGTCGGACCGTGTGCCGTCCGTCAACCAGATCGAGGTCCACCCGGCGTTCACCAACGACGCCCTCCGCGCTGCCTGCCACGCCCGTGGCATCGCCGTCGAGGCGTGGTCGCCGCTCGGGCAGGGCGACGCCGTCGGCCACGCGGCCGTCGTGCGGATTGCCGAGCGCCTGGGGCGGACGCCCGCGCAGGCCGTCCTGCGGTGGCACATCCAGCGCGGCGACATCGTCTTCCCGCGCTCCAACACGCCCGCCCACATCGACGCCAACGTCCGCCTGTTCGACTTCGAGCTGTCGCCGGACGACATGGCGGATCTCACGGCGCTCGACCAGGGAGCGGCCGGGCGCAAGGGGCCGGACCCGGACACGTTCGACTGGATGCCAGACTGAGCCGGCGTCGCCGAACCGGGCGTCGCCGGACCCGCGTCACGGCGCGTCGGCGGGGTCCGGGTTGCGGTCCCACGAGCCGTACATCGGGTTCGGGAGCGCCCAGAAGCGGCCGCCGAAGTCTCCCGCGCGCGCCGTCTGCGAGAGCGCCGGGAAGTCGCGGATGTTGTCGCCGACCCACATCGCGACGCGCAGCGGCGGCAGGCCCGCGGTCCCGGCCTCGACGGCCGCGAAGCGCGGGTTCTTGTCCGAGGGCCCCGTCTGGCACAGCACGGCCGCGGCGACGATGCCGGCCGCGGCGAGCGTCTCGCGCGTGGCCGGGCAGCCGGCCTCGGAGCGGTTGGTCACGACCACGACGCGCCCGCCGAGATCGCGCACGAGGTCTGTGAAGGCGACGGCCCCGGGCAGCGCCGTCGCGTCGCGGCGTTCGACCCACGCCGCCCACGTCTCGGCCGAGTAGCCCTCTCCGACGGCCGCGCGCTCGCGCTGGTAGAACGAGTTGTCGAGCACGGTCTCGTCGGCGTCGAGGATCACGCCCCAGTCGGTCCCGCGCAGCGTGTCGAGGCCCGCGCGGAGGCGCTCGCCGGCGAGGCGGTACGTCTGCTCGAAGATGGCGTCGTGCTCGGCGGACGTGCGCGTCCACTGGATTTCGAGGCGCGGCGCAGCAGCGGCCGGCACCGCAGCGGCCGGCACCGCAGCGGCGGGCGTCGCGGCGGGCGGCGCGACAGGCGCGACGGTCGTGCAGCCGGCGACGAACAGGGCGAGGAGCAGCAGGCGGGGCATGGGCAGAGAGGATGGACCCTGGAGACTACGCCCGCCCGGGAGCGGCCTGCGCGGCAGCGGACGCAGCCTGCGCGACGTGCGCCGCGATCCAGTCCGCGACCTCCCCGATGACGACGTCGCGGTCGGGCTCCTTCATGAGCTCGTGGTAGCCGCCCTCGACGAGGCGCGGCGTGACGTCGGCGCTCGGGGCGTGCTCGGCGAGCCAGCGCGAGCCCGCCGGCGGCGTGATGCGGTCCGCGGTGCCGTGGAGCAGGAGCATCGGCAGCGTGAAGGCGTCGGCGCGCTGCTGGACGCGCTGCGTCGCCAGCAGGATCTCGTGCGCGAGCCGCGCCCGCAGGCCCGAGACCGTGTTGAGCGGGTCCTCGCGGTACGCCCGCTCGACGGCCGGGTCGTGCGAGAGCTTCGAGAGGTCGAGCTTCGTCACGACCATCTGCGGCTTCCACCGCGCGACGTGCGGCGCGGCCGTCGCGAGCAGGCGCGGCACGGGGAACGTGTGCAGCGCCGCGGACGACAGCACGAGCCCGGCCAGCCCGGCCGCCCCGCGCTCGGCGACATAGCTCGCCGCGACGAGCCCGCCCATCGAGTGCCCGACGAGCACGACCGGCCGCCCGGCCGCCGTCTCGCGCACGCGCGCCAGCACGACGTCGAGGTCGGCGAGATAGTCCGCGAAGCGCTCGACGTCGGCGCGCGGGCCGCCGGACTGCCCGTGGCCGCGCGAGTCGTACGCCGTCACGTCCAGGCCCTTCGCCATGAGTGCCGCGGCGAGCTGCGCGTGCCGCCCGCTGTGCTCGTGCACGCCGTGGACGACGAGGACGGCCCCTGCCGCGCCAAAGTCCGGCGTCCAGCGCCGCGTGAAGAGCGCCGTGCCGTCCGCGGCCGCGAGCGTGTCGGTCGAGTGGAACATCCGGGTTGGGAGGTTGAGGGGGAATTGGCGGCGAGCGTCTCGCCCGAAGCGCAGCGGCGGCGCGACGGTTCCGTTTCGTGCGAAAAGGTCGCGCCTGCCCGCTGCCGCACCGCACACAGCCGTATTACCCCTCAACCCTTCAACCTCTCAACCCTGCACCCCCCGATGCGCGTCCGCTTCGCCCCCAGCCCGACCGGCCTGCTCCACGTCGGCGGCCTCCGGACGGCCCTCTACAACGTCCTGCTCGCGCGGAAGGCCGGCGGCACGTTCGTGCTCCGCATCGAGGACACGGACCAGGGCCGCTTCGTCGAGGGAGCCGAGGCGGACATCCTCGACTCGCTCGCGTGGGCCGGCCTCTCGCCCGACGAGGGCCCCGGCTCGGGCCTGCCCGGCGACGGCCCGCACGCGCCGTACCGGCAGTCCGAGCGCACGCCCCGCTACCACGCGGCTGCCCGGCAGCTCCTCGACGCCGGCCACGCCACCATCGCCTTCGACACGCCCGCCGCGCTCGACGCGATGCGCGAGCGCGGCGAGACGTACTCGGCCGCGACGCGGATGCAGATGGACAACAGCCTGAGCGACGCCGGCTTCCAGGCCCGCGTCGACGCCGGCGAGCCGCACGTCGTCCGCCTGAAGGTCGAGCCCGGGCAGACCGTGAGCTTCACAGACCTCGTTCGCGGCGACGTCTCGTTCTCGACGGACGAGGTGGACGACGCCGTCCTCGTCAAGTCCGACGGCCTCCCGACGTACCACCTCGCCAACGTCGTCGACGACGCCGCGATGGCGATCACGCACGTCATCCGGGGCGAGGAGTGGTTGCCGTCCGTGCCCAAGCACCTGCTGCTCTACGCCGCGCTCGGGCTGGCCCCGCCCGCGATGGCCCACCTGCCGCTGATCCTCGCGCCCTCGGGCGGCAAGCTCTCGAAGCGCAACGCCGACAAAGCGGGCATCCCCGTCTCAGTCCGCGACTACCGCGCGGCCGGCTACGAGCCCGAGGCGCTCGTCAACTTCCTCGGCCTGCTCGGCTGGAACGACGGAACCGACCGCGAGCGCTTCACCCTAGATGAGATGGCCGAGGCGTTCTCGGTCGAGCGCGTCCACAAGGCTGGGGCCAAGTTCGACCTCGCCAAGCTGGACTGGCTCAACGCGCAGACGCTCCGCGACCTCCCGGCCGCGGCCATCGCCGAGCGCGCGCGCCCGGCCGTCGAGGCGGCCGTCGGGCCCGTGGACGCGGATCGCCTCGCCGCCGCGGCCGACCTCATGCGCGAGCGCCTCGTCTTCGCCCGCGACCTCGCCGCCTCGCCCTACCTCTTCGCCGAGCCCGAGGCCTACGACGCCGCCGGCGTCAAAAAGCGCT
>JAYWIE010000729.1:0-1704 GCA_043789155.1 Rubricoccaceae bacterium
TCGGGGTCGAAACCCGGACGTTGTAAAAACTCCGAGACCCGTTTCCAGGTCGCAGGAGGCGATATCGCGCGTCTGCCAAAGGGCCAAAGTCCAGCTCAGAAGCTGTTTGGCGAACGATCCTCCCATCTGTCATCCTGAGCGAAGAGAGCCGCAGGCGAACGCAGTCGAAGGATCTCTGCCGTGCACAAGGTCCCAGCCGCGCGCTGACTCTTAGCCGTCTGCTCGGGAGAGATCCTTCGACAAGCTCAGGATGACGGTGTAGCGGCGTTTCCGTCTCGCCATACAGTTTCTCAGGAACAAACCAGACCTTGTCTCTCCAGACTTCAAATGATTATCACCCTCCCTGACGGCCGCCCCGTCCGTCCCGGCAAGATCCTCTGCATCGGGCGCAACTACGCCGAGCACGTCCGCGAGATGGGCGACGTCGCCGTGCCGACGCCCGAGGCGGAGCCCGTCGTGTTCCTCAAGCCCACGACGGCCCTCATCAGTGACGGCGGCGAAGTCGTGCTGCCGCGGCAGTCCGCGGACGTCCACCACGAGCTCGAGCTCGTCGCGGTCATCGGGACGGGCGGGCGGCACATCGCCGAGGCCGACGCGCTCGGGCACGTCGCGGCGTACGCGCTCGGGCTCGACCTGACGGCCCGCGACCTCCAGGCGCAGGCGAAGGCCAGCAAGGGCCCGTGGAGCATTGCCAAGGGCTTCGACACCTTCGCCCCGCTCGGCGCGCTCCTCGACGCCGCGGCCGTGCCGGACCCGCAGGACGTCCGCATCGCGCTCGCGGTCAACGGCGAGACGCGGCAGAGTGGCACGACAGCCGACATGCTGACGCCCGTCGCGCGCCTCGTCGCGTTCCTGTCGTCCGTGTTCACGCTCGAGCCCGGCGACCTGATCTACACCGGCACGCCGGCCGGCGTCGGCCCCGTCCGCGCCGGCGACCGCCTCGTCGCGACGGGCTCGCACGGCCTGCCGACGCTCTCGGTGACCGTACGCGCCGAGTAGCGCCGCGCCGGGCGTGCTCCGGACGGCCTCGCCGGCGGCGATACCTTCGGTCCGTCTCCCCCGCCCCATGCCTCGCGCCGCGCTCCTGCTCGTCCTGCTCGCCGCCGGCGCGGCGACCGCGCAGACGCCCCGCCGTGCGCCCGTCCCACGCGACACCGTCCGCGCCGACACGGTCCGCGCAGCGCAGGCCGACACCGCGCGGGCCGCGCCCATCGCCGGCGTCCGCCTCGCGCCGCCGGCCGAGGGCGGGCTCGACGAGCCGGTGACCTACACCGCCCGCGACTCGGTCCGGATCGAGGTTGCGGCAAGCCCGGCCGACTCGACCGGCGACGTCGTGACGCTGTTCGGGCAGGCCGAGGCCCGCTTCCGGACGGCCACGCTGACGGCGGCGCGCCTGCAGTACGGCGCGCGCGCGCAGACGCTCCGCGCCGAGCCCGCCGAGCCCGCCGCGTCGGACTCGGGGGACGTCGGCGTCCCGTCCTTCGCCGACGGCGACGAGGCGTTTACGGGCCGCCTCTTCACGTACAACCTCGCGACGCGGCGCGGGCGCGTGACCGGCGCGCGGACCCGGATCCAGGACGGCTTCCTGCTCGGCGGCGTCCTCAAGC
This sequence comes from Rubricoccaceae bacterium, assembly GCA_043789155.1. Lineage (GTDB taxonomy): Bacteria > Bacteroidota > Rhodothermia > Rhodothermales > Rubricoccaceae > DASVSE01. The sequence goes on from JAYWIE010000729.1 coordinate 1,608, forward strand.
AGGCCACGGCCGACATCGTCTACGCCCAGAACGCGGCCTACACCACGTGCGACCTCGACCACCCGCACTACGCGCTCGAGGCCGGCCGCCTGATGGT
>JAYWIE010000730.1:0-5928 GCA_043789155.1 Rubricoccaceae bacterium
CCGGCGGGCGGCGAGGCAGGAGACGGCGGCGGGGCCGGCGGCAGGGCGACCGATGCCGCGCCCGACGCCGTCTCCTGCTGCACGTCGGCGTACGCGACCTGTGAGAGCTCGGCGGAGTCGCCGGCGGACTGGCACGACGAGAGGGCAACTGCACAGAGGACCAGGAGAGTTCTCATGGCCGTGGGGGGTGGGTGAGGCGGGCTAACGGCCCGAGTCCTCAGGGGGATACAGCGAGAACGCAAATGCCCCGCCGCGACGGATCGCAGCGGGGCTTCTCTTCTCGCAGGAGCGTCAGCGCGCCGCGTCGGCGGGCGAGGCGTCGCGGACGTGGCCGTCGCCGAGCGAGAGCCCGGGCGGGACCGGCGCGGCGTCGGGGAGGGGGTGCCCGTGCGCCTCGGGCTTCCACGAGAGGACGTAGTCCGGCACCTCGATGTCGAGCGCCTGCCGGGTGAGCTTCAGCGGCGCGAACGTGTCCACCATCACGGCGAGCTCGTGCGTCTCGCGCTTGCCGATCGACGCCTCGGTCGTGCCCGGGTGCGGGCCGTGCGCGATGCCGCCGGGGTGCAGCGTGAACGAGCCCCGCCCGATGCCCTTGCGCGACATGAAGTCGCCCTCGGCGTAGTACAGCACCTCGTCCGAGTCGATGTTGGAGTGGTTGTACGGGGCCGGGACCGAGAGCGGGTGGTAGTCGAACAGGCGCGGCACGAACGAGCACACGACGAAGCCGCGCGCCTCGAACGTCTGGTGCACCGGCGGCGGCTGGTGGATGCGCCCCGTGATCGGCTCGAAGTCGTGGATCGAGAACGCGGACGGGTACATGTAGCCGTCCCACCCGACGACGTCGAACGGGTGGTAGCGGTAGACGAACGGGAAGAGCTTGCCGTGCTTCTGGATGAGGACCGTGAACTCGCCCTCCTGGTCGACGGTCTCGAGCTCGGCCGGCGGCCGGAAGTCGCGCTCGCAGTACGGGCTGTGCTCGAGCAGCTGCCCGACGTCGTTGCGGTAGCGCTTCGGCGGCCGGAACTCGGTCGGCGACTCGATCACGAGCAGCCGCGGCTGGACGTCGCCGGTGAACACCCAGCGGTGCGTGAGCGTGCGCGGGACGTGGACGTAGTCGCCCGGCCGGAACTCGACCGTGCCGAGGACAGACTCGAGGCGGCCCTCGCCGTCGTGGACGTAGACGAGCTCGTCGTGGGTCGCGTTCTTGAAGAACGTGCCCTCGGGCATGGCGTCCGTCGGGACGCAGAGCGCGAGCGTGACGTCGCTGTTGCCCATGATGTAGGTCCGCCCCGAGAGCCAGTCGCCGTGCGGCTCCACGCGCGGCCCGGCAAAGTGGCGGTGCGCGAGGAAGGCCTCGTCCGCGTAGACCGGCCCGAACGGCACGGGCTCGCCGACGCGCTCGACGAGCGTCGGCGGGTGGAGGTGGTACGCGATCGAGCCGATGCCCGAGAAGCCCTCCTCGCCGAGGACCTCCTCGGTGTGGAGCGCCCCGTCGGCGCGCGGGAACTGCGTGTGGCGCTTCGGCGGGACGGTCCCGCGGCGGACGTAGAAGGACATGTGCTCGAAGGAAGGAGGGAAGAGGGAAGAGGAAGGAGGAGAGAGCAAAGGCAGGCATTTCCCCTCCTTCCTCCTTCCTCCTTCCTGTCAGAGGTTGCCCCTCCGCTCCTGCTCGCGCTCGATGGCCTGGAAGAGCGCCTTGAAGTTGCCCTCGCCGAACGTCCGCGCGCCCTTGCGCTGGATGATCTCGTAGAAGACCGTCGGGCGGTCCTCGACCGGGCGCGTAAAGATCTGGAGCAGGTAGCCGTCCGGGTCGCGGTCGACGAGGATCCCGAGCCGGGCGAGCTCCTCGACGGGCTCGTCGATCTGCCCGACGCGGGCCTGGAGCTCGTCGTAGTACGACGTCGGCGTCGTGAGGAACTCGACGCCGCGGCGGCGCAGCTCGGCGACCGTCTTCAGGATGTCGTCGGTCGCGAGGGCGATGTGCTGGACGCCCGCGCCGTCGTAGAAGTCGAGGTACTCGTCGATCTGCGAGCGCCGCTTGCCCTGCGCGGGCTCGTTGATCGGGAATTTGATGCGCTCGTTGCCGTTGGCCATCACCTTGGACATGAGCGACGAGTACTCGGTCGTGATGTCCTCGTCCGAGAAGTGGAGCAGGTTGCGGAAGCCCATCGTCTCGGCGTAGTAGTCCACGAAGCGGTTCATGTCGCCGAGGTGGACGTTGCCGACGCAGTGGTCCACGAAGCGCAGGCCCGCCGGCTCTGGGGCCCACTCCGCGTTCTCGACCGCGACGAAGCCCGGCAGGAAGACGCCCGTGTAGTCCTTGCGCTCGACGAACGTGTGGACCGTGTCGCCGTAGGTGCCCATCGCCGAGAGGACGACGCGGCCGTGCGCGTCCTCGATCGTCTCGGGCTCTTTGATGGCGACGGCCCCGCGCTTCGTCACCTCCTCGAACGAGCGCGTCGCGTCGTCGACCCAGATCGCGATGTCGCGGACGCCGTCGCCGTGCTTCGCGACGTGCCGCGCGACCTCGTGGTCCGCGCGGAGGGCGGTCGTGAACACGAACCGGATCTTGTCCTGCATGAGCAGGTAGCTCGCCGTGTCGCGGCAGCCGGTCTCGGGGCCGCGGTAGGCCGCGATCCGGAAGCCGAAGGCGGCCGCGTAGTAGTTGGCCGCCTGCCGCGCGTTGCCGACCCAGAAGTGGACATGGTCCGTGCCGTTGAGCGGCAGGAAGTCCGCGCCGGCGTCGTCGGGCGCGCCGCGCAGCGAGAGGCCCGCCGCCTCGGCCGTGGTCGCGTCCGTCTGCATCGCGGCCGGCTCCGTCGCGACGGCGTCGAGCGCGGAGAGCGACGTGCCGTGGGGTGCGCCGTCTCCTTCTGAGGTGCCCTGCGTCTGGGCCGTCGGGGTGTTTTCGGTCGGGAACATGGGGCTGAGGGCTGGTTGGGAAGCGCTTCCGGAGGGGACGTCCCCGGTTGGACGGGCGGCCGGGCGGGGGCGTTCCGAAGGTACGGCGCAGGCCGGCAGACGGGCTTGCGCCGTGCGGCGCGCAGCCGTATCTCGGGCGTGTCCACCGCCCACCCGCCGGGTGAACCCGGACCTATGCCCCAGTTCGAGACCGAGCGCCCCGGCGCGCCCGCCGAGACCCTCCGCGCCCGCGACGCCGCCGACGCCGTCCGCCGCGCGGCCAATCTCCCCGCCGACGCCGCCGTAGCCGTCGCCGCGCCGGCCGGGCCCGACGGCTGGTGCGAGGCCACGTGGAACGGCGCGCCGGCCGGGCGAGTCCGTCCCCACGCCCGCATGCGCTTCCGCCGCGACTGACCCGCCCGATTTCGATGCCCCGACCGATCCTCGCCCTCGTCCTGCTCGCTGCGGCGTCCGCCGGGGCGTCCGCCCAGAGCCCGCGCGTGTGGGCCGAGCTGCCCGCGTCGCCCTTCCACGGCTACCGCTCCGAGGACGTCGCCGTCGTCGGGCCGCGCGTGTGGGCCGTCAACGGCAGCGGGCAGGCGTGGCGCTCGGACGACCGCGGCGACACGTGGGCGCAGACCTTCCAGGACCCGTACTCCTACTTCCGCGCGCTCGCCTTCCCGACGGCCACGACCGGCTGGATCGGCGTCCTCTTCAACCAGCAGGCCCGCCTCTACGAGACCCGCGACGGCGGCGCGACCTACGCCAACGTCACCGCCCGCATCCGGCCCGCCATCGCCGGCGGCATCTGCGGCCTCTGGGCCCTCGACGACCGGACGGTCTGGGCCGTCGGCCAGTACAGCTCGCCGGCCTACGTCGTCAAGACGACCGATGGCGGCGCGACGTGGACCTCGACCGCCCTCGCGCCGCTCGCGGACGAGCTCATCGACGTCCGCTTCTTCGACGCCCTCCACGGCCTCGCGACCGGCGGCACCGGCCCCTACGGCACCAGCCGCGCCCGCATCATCGGCACCGACGACGGCGGGGCCACGTGGACCGTCCGCCACACCGTCACGGCCGCCAACACCCTCGGCTGGAAGCTCACCTTCCCGACGCGCCTCGTCGGCTACGCCTCGGTCGAGCACCTCGACGGGGCCGCCGACGCGCTCGTGCTCAAGACCGTCGACGGCGGGCAGACGTGGGCCGAGATGACGATCCCGGGCGGCGGCACGCTCCAGGGCCTCGGCTTCGCCACGCCGGACGTCGGCTGGGCGAGCGGCCGCGGCCGGACGTCGGTCACGACCGACGGCGGCCTCACGTGGGCGAATCTGCCTCCTACGCGCTTCGAAGGCGATCCTCCGCATCAAACTCAAGTCCCCGGCACGGGGTTAGACGGCGACGTGAACCGCTTCCGCTTCGTCGGCGACAGCCTCGCCTATGCCGCCGGCCACAAGATCTACCGCCTCCGCGGCCGCTTCCCGACCGCCGCCGGCGACGCGCCGGCCGCGCCCGACGCACCGCTCGCAGACGGCCTCGCCGGCGTCTTCCCGAACCCCGCGCGCGGGCCGGTCACGGTGAGCTACCGCACGGCCACGGCCAGCCCCGTCCGGATCGACGTCGTCGACGCGCGGGGCCGCACGGTGGCGACGCTCGTCGACGCGGCCGTCGCGCCGGGCGAGCACGTCGCGACGTGGGCCGCGGGCGTCGCGCCGGGCGTCTACGTCGTCCGGATGCGCGCCGCGGGCGGCGTGAGCACGCTCCGCGTGGCCGTCGCGGGGCGATAGGCGTAGGTTGCGGGCCCATCCGCCCGGAATCCGATGCTCCGCTCGCTCCTCTCCACGGTCCTGCTCGGGGCCGTCCTGCTTGCCGCGTCCGCGCGCGCCCAGGTCGTCTCGGCGCTCTACGTGCCGGACTCGATCAACAAGCGCGTCCTGAGCCTCGACCCGGCTACGGGGGCCGTCCTCAACCCGGCGCTGATCCAGGACGCGCGCCTCGGCACGGCCGTGCAGGCCATCCAGGGATTCGACCGCGACCACATCCTCGTCTCGGACCAGACCAACGACGTCGTCTGGCAGTACACCAGCACCGGGACGTTCGTCGGCGTCTTCGCGCCGGCCGGCGGGGCCAACACCGCCATCCTGGACAACATCCGCGGCATCGCGATCAGCCGCGACGGCCAGCGCCTGCTCGTCACCGTCGCCGCGGGCGGCAACATCAACACCGTCGTCGCCTTCGACCGGACCGGCGCGGCCGTCCCGACGCCGGTCGTGGCGTCCGGGGCCGGCGGGCTCAACTCGCCGTGGGACGTCGTCGAACGCGCCGGAGACTATCTCGTCGGCGGCAGCGGCAACAGCACCGTCCTGCGCTTCGGGCTCGACGGGACGCCGCTCGGCACGTTCGCGACCGGCCTCAACTTCCCGCAGCAGATCTCGGAGTCCCGCGCGGGCGGCATCCTCGTGGCCAACTTCACGCCCGTCGCCGAGCGCGGCGTCTACGAGTACGACGCCGCCGGGGCGCTGCTGCGCCGGATCGTGCTGCCGGACCTGCTCGGCGCGGCGCGCGGCGTCTACGACCTCGCCAGCGGCACCGTGCTCGTCGCCACCTCGGCCGGCATCTACGAGGTCGCCCGCGACGGCACCGTCGTCTCGACGAAGGTCTCGGGCGGGCAGTACCGCTACATCAGCCCCGCCCTCGCCCCGGTGACCGCGACCGACGCGCCCGGCGCGGGCGGCGCGCTCCGCATCGACGCCCCGGCCCCGAACCCGGCGACGGGCCGCGCGATGCTCCGCGTGGGCGTCCCCGCGGCGCAGCCGCTCCGCGTGACGCTCGTCGACGCGCTCGGCCGGACCGTCGCGACGCTCCACGACGGCCCGGCCCCGGCCGGCCTGCTCACGCTCACGGCCGACGCCCGCGGCCTCGCGCCGGGCGTCTACGTCGTCCGCGTGACGGGCGCGGGCGCGGCGGCGCAGACGCGCCTCGTCGTCGGCCGGTAGATGCCCGACCCGACGCCCGCGCTGCTGCCGGTCC
>JAYWIE010000731.1:0-5921 GCA_043789155.1 Rubricoccaceae bacterium
CCGCGCGCGGCGACGGGCGCGGGCAGGTCGAGCTTCATCCGCGTGTCCGTGATCACGGGCGTCACGGCCTGGCCGCCGACCGTCACGGCTCCGATGCGGTAGCCCTCGGCCGCGCCGGGCGTGCCGGCGTTGCGCGGGCTCGGGTCGGAGCGCTGCCCGCGGCTCTCGGGCGAGAACAGGTTCTGGTCCAGCTGCATCCACAGGAAGGGCAGCGGGTCCGGGCTGTTGTTGGTGTAGCGCAGCGTGACCGTGCCCGCGACGGTGTGCGTGGTCGAGTCGAGCGACGCGCGGATGCGGTAGTCGGTCCGGTTCTGCCAGTAGCCCGGCCCGGGGCGGCCGTCGGCGGTCCGCGTCTCGGAGGGCGTCGGGAGCGGGAGCGTGGCGAAGAGGGCCGCGTTGTCGGTCTCGGCGAACGGGGCGGCCGCGGGCGTCGCGACGGGCGCGTCGGGGTCGACGCGCGTGCCGGCGATGGGCAGCGCGGGCTGGCCCGTGATCTGGAACGCGCCGGTGAACGCGTCGCCGGAGACCGTCCCGGTGATGGTGACCGGCAGCGCCTGCCCGGCGACGCTCAGCGTCGCCGCGAGCGAGAAGGCGGGGGCCGTGCCGGTCAGGGTCGCGTTGACGAGGTCGCCCGTAAAGCCCTGGCCGGTGAGGCCGAACGAGCCCTGCGCGCCGGTCTGCGGGATGACGAGGCGGCCGCGGTCGAAGACGTCGGTCGAGCCGGGCGCGTTGAGGGTGACGTCCCACGCGCCGACGGCGGGGGACTGCGCCGCGGCGGCGGCCGAGATGGCGAGCACGAGGGCGACGAGCGCGAGGGCGCGGTGGAGCATCGGGGCAGGGAAGAGGGACGGCCGCCCGCTACGGCGACGGCGTCGGAAGGGTGCGGGCGGCCGGTCGTGCGGTGTTCGGCGCGCACGGATGCCGGTTCGGTGCGCATGGACGATGCGCCGGTGGGCGTCCGGTGCGCATGGACGACGCGGGGGTGGGCGTAGGGCCACAGCATGCTGTGGCCCGACCAGGCACCGCGCGTTGTCCGGCGCGCCTACCGGTCTGCGGTCACATCGTCGCCGAGTCGTTGGCGCGGTCGGTGTCCGGCAGGCGGCCGTCGGGGTCGATGCGGGCCGAGCGGACGGTCCGGCCGTTCAGCAGCAGGCGGGCCGCGGCCTCGTCGCCCGACATCCACGCCTCGACGGGGATGGTCGCGCGCTCGGTCGTGCCGTCCGTGAACGTGAACTCGACGGTCGTCGGGAAGACGAGCTCGGCCGTGTTGCGGACGGCCGCGACGGCCTGGCCGTCGATGACGCTGAGGCCGGCGAGGGCGGCGTCGAACGAGTCCGTGCCGTAGAGCCACTCGCGCCAGAACCAGTCGAGGTCCTCGCCCGAGACGTCCTCCATGGTCCGCATGAAGTCGGCGGGCTGCGGGTGCTTGTAGGCCCAGCGGCGGATGTAGGTCTTGAAGGCGTCGTCGAAGCGCGCCTCGCCGAGGATCTGCTCACGGAGGATGCGGAGGCCCGCCGCCGGCTTGAAGTAGAGCACGTAGCCGCCGGCCTGGCCCGGCACGCGGTCCGGGTAAGTCATGATGGGCCGGTCGTTGGCTCCGATCCGGGTGGCGTACTGGACGAACGTGTCGCCGTAGGTGAGCTGGTTGTACCGCGACGCCGCGGCGGTGCCGAAGCCCGGCAGGGCGGGGTCCGTGCCCTCGTCGTAGAACGTCGTCTGCGAGAAGACGTTGATGAACGAGTTGAAGCCCTCGTCCATCCACGCGTAGCGGCGCTCGTCGGAGCCGACGATCATCGGAAACCAGTTGTGGCCGAGCTCGTGGTCCACGACGCCGAAGAGGTCCGTGTGGCGGCTCGCGACGCTGGAGAAGTGGAGCATCGGGTACTCCATGCCGCCGATGTGGCTCGCGACCGAGATCGCGACGGGGTACGGGTAGGGGTACCAGCGCGAGTTGTTGAGGATGGCGGCGCGGCCGTAGCGCGTGGCCTCCTCCCAGCCCGGCGCGGCGGGGTCCGCCGAGACGCCCTCGCGCGGATACGCCGAGAGGATCAGGACGTCGTGCGTCGCGCCGTCGTCCTGGCGGACGGCCGCGTTGGCCCCGTCGAGGATGAACGCGGCGGACGCGCCCCAGGCCACGTCGCGGACGTTCTCGGCCGTGAACCGCCACGTCTTCGTGCCGGTGCGGCTGGGCGAGGCGGCCGCCGTCCCGACCTCAGTCGGCTCCACGATGCGGACGCGGCTTGTCGAGCGGCGGGCCGTCTCGATGCGCTCGCGCTGCGCCCGCGTGTAGACCTCGTCCGGGTTCTGCACGACGCCCGTGCCGACGACCGTCATGTTGGCGGGCACGGTGACGCTGAACTCGAAGTCGCCGTAGCCGAGGTAGAACTCGCCCGAGCCGAGGTACGGCATCGTGTTCCAGCCCATGACGTCGTCGTAGACGGCGACGCGCGGGTACCACTGCGCGAGCGCGTAGACCGTCCCCTGCGCGGCCTCGGAGCGGCCCATGCGCGGCGTCCGGTCGCCGGGCACGAGGAAGGCGTAGGGGACGCTCACCTCGACCGTGCCGCCATTCGCGGCGACGGGCTCGGGCAGGTCGACGCGCATCCGCGTGTCCGTGACCACGGGCGTCACGGCGCGCCCGCCGACCGTGACGGCCCCGATGCGGAAGCCCTGCCCGGGCTGGACCGTCGGCGAGGCGCGGTTGCCCGACGACCCGCGCGCGCCGGGCGCGAACAGGTTCTGCTCGAGGTGGAACCAGAGGAAGCTCAGCGCCTCGGGGCTGTTGTTGGTGTACGTCAGCCGGACGGTCCCGCTCACCTCGTGCGCGACGGTGTCGAGGCGGGCCTCGATGCGGTAGTCGTTACGGTTTTGCCAGTAGTAGGGGCCGGGGCGGCCGTCGGCCATGCGCTGCCCGTTGGGCGTCGGCAGCGGGAGCTGGGCGAAGATGGAGTCGTTGGTCGCCGGGAGGCGCGCGGGCATGTCCTGCGCGAGGGCAGGGGCGGCCGCGACGAGGGCGAGCAGCAGGGCGGACCGGGTCATGGAGACGGGGAGGTCGGGGGCGGAGGATGCCCGGCCCACGCGGTGGTGGGCGTAGGGCCACAGCATGCTGTGGCCGTACCGGGCAGGTGCGTCGGAAGGGGCGGCTGAGACCGCCGGCCGGTCAGAACGGGAGGTCGTCGTTGGAGCGGTTGTCGTCGGGCAGGAGGCCGTCGGGGTCGAGGCGGGCCGCGACGGGCGTGCGGCCGTCGAGGGCGACGCGCGCCGCGCCGGTCCCGCCGGTGGCGAAGGCCTCGACCGGGACGACGGCACGCGCGGACGTCCCGTCCGAGAACGTGACCTCGACGGTCACCGGGAAGACGGCCGGCTGGAGCATCTCGACCGACACCACGGCCGCGTCGCCCTCGGTCCGGAGGCCCGCGATGGCGGCGTCGAAGAGGTGCGACTCGAAAAACCACTCGCGCCAGAACCACGCCAGGTCCTCGCCGGCGACGCTCTCGACGGTCCGCATGAAGTCTGCGGGCTGCGGGTGCTTGTAGGCCCACGTGCGGATGTAGCCGCGGAAGGCAGCGTCGAAGCGCTCGGGCCCGATCACGACGTCGCGGAGCAGCAGCAGGCCCTTGCCGGGCTTGCGGTAGGCGAGCCAGCCGAGCGCCTCGGGCCGGATGCGGTCCGGGTACGTCATGACGGTCTGGTCGGCGGCGTAGGCCTCGCGGGCGAGGCGCGCCGTGCCCGCGCCGGTCGTGAGGCGGCGGACGCGCGTCGAGTCGCCGAGGCCGGCGAAGGCGACGGGCTCGGGGTTCTCGTCGTAGAAGGTGGTGTTCGAGAACGTGTTGATGTACGTGTTGAAGCCCTCGTCCATCCAGGCGTAGCGGCGCTCGTCGGAGCCGACGATCATCGGAAACCAGTTGTGGCCGAGCTCGTGGTCGATGACGCCGAAGAGGCCCTGCCCGCGCGCGCCCGCGCCCGAGAACTGGAACATCGGGTACTCCATGCCGCCGACGACGCCCGCGACCGAGATCGCGACGGGGTAGGGGTAGGGGTACCAGCGCGAGTTGTTGAGGATGGCGGCGCGGCCGAAGCGCGTCGCCTCCTCCCAGCCCGGGTTGGCCGGCGTCCCGACGCCCTCCTGCGGGTACGCGCTCTGGATGAGGACCTCGTTCGTGGTGCCGTCGTCCTGCTGCACGGCCGCTGCAGCGGCGTCGTAGATGAACGCGCTGGACGCGGCCCACGCGGCGTCGCGGACGTTCTCGGCCCTGAACGTCCACGTCGTGAGACCCGAGCGCGCGGCGCTCGCCGCAGGCGTCCCGACCTCGTCCGGCGCGACGACGTAGACGCGGCTCGTGGACGTCCGGGCCCGCGCGAGCCGCGCGCGCTGCTCGCCCGAGAACACGTCGCCCTCGTTCTGGAGCGTGCCCGTGCCGACGACCGTCATCGCGGCCGGCACGGTGATCTCGTAGTCGATGTCGCCGTACTCGAGGTAGAACTCGCCCTGCCCGAGGTAGGGCATCGCGTTCCAGCCGCTGACGTCGTCGTAGACCGCGACGCGCGGGTACCACTGCGCGATCTCGTAGACCGTGCCCCGCGCCGTCTCGAGGCGGCCCATGCGGTCCGCGCCGTACTCGGGCACGGCGAAGGCGTAGTCGGCGGCGATCTCGACCGTCCCGCCGTTCGCGGCGACAGGCTCGGGCAGGTCGACCCGCATGCGGGTGTCGTCGACGAGCGGCGTGACGTCGCGGCCGTCGACCGTGAGGCGGGCGAGGCGGAAGCCGCCGCCGGGGAAGGACCCGCGCCACCGGCTCGACGGCGGCGTCCGCAGCGCGCCGCGGCTCGCGGGCGCGAACAGGTTCTGCTCGAGGTGCATCCACACGAAGGGCAGCGCAGCGGGGCTGTTGTTCGTGTAGCGCAGCACGACGCGGCCGCTGAGCGTGTGCGTGGCCGGGTCCAGCGAGGCCGCGATGCGGTAGTCGGCGCGGTTCTGCCAGTAGGCGGGGCCGGGGCGGCCGGCGGCGTCGCGCGCGGCCGTCGGCGTCGGGAGCGCGAGCGGGCCGAAGGAGACGACGGGCGGGGCGGCCGCGGCGTCGGGCGTCTGCGCGCCCGCGGGAGCGGCGAGGGCGACGGCGAGGACGAGCGGGAGGAACCGGGTCATGCGGGCGGGTTCTGCGGGGTGCTAGAAAATACGCACCGGCGGAGGGCCCGGCGTGGCGGCGCGGCCGGCAGCGTGATGCCGCCCGCGCCGTCCGGTCAGGCCGACGCCGCCGCGAAGGTCTCGACCATCGCCTCGTTGAACGCCGGCAGGTCCTTCGGGTCGCGGCTCGTGACGAACGTGCTCGGGCCGGACGTGCACACGACGACCTCGCGGTCGTGCCAGTTGGCTCCCGCGTTCTTGAGGTCGGTCGAGATCGACGGGTACGACGTCACGTCGCGGCCGCGCACGACGCCGGCCTCGACGAGCAACCACGGCGCGTGGCAGATGGCGGCGACGGGCTTGCCGGCGTCGACGAAGGCCCGGACGAACGCGACGGCGTCGGTGTCGACCCGCAGCAGGTCCGGGTTCATCTGCCCGCCGGGCAGCATGAGCGCAGCGTAGTCGGCCGCCGAGGCGTCGGCGACCGTGGTGTCGACGTCGACGGAGTCGCCCCAGTCCTTGTCGTCCCAGCCTTTGATCGAGCCGGACGCGAGCGAGACGACGTGGACGGTCGCGCCGGCGTCCTTGAGGGCCTTCTGCGGGGAGAGCAGCTCGGACTGCTCGAAGCCGTCCGTGGCGAGGATGGCGACGGCGACGCCGGCGAGGGGGGAGTCGGACATGACGGGAGGGGAGAGTGGACGTGTCGTTCGCGCCCGGCCCCCCGTCGGTTCCGCCGCGCCGCCGGTTCCGCCCCGCGCGCGGGCCGATCTTCCCGCTCAGGGCCGGGCGAACCCGG
>JAYWIE010000732.1:0-1700 GCA_043789155.1 Rubricoccaceae bacterium
GTCGAGCCGCGTCACGTGCTCGGCGGTACTGCCGCCCTGCACGTGGAGGTCGGCGAGCGGGAGCGCGGCCGAGACGCCGAGCACGAGCGCCGCCCCGCGCGCGACGTCCGGCGTGCCGGCGGTGCCGGGGGCGGCCGTCGAGCCGGGCGCGAGCGTCTCGTCCGTGCGCTCGGCGTCCGCTCGGCGCGCGTCGGCGCGGCCCGGTCCGTCGTCGCCGCGGCGCTCGCCGCGGCCGAGGGCGTCGGACGGGAGGCACTCCGTGAGGCCGTCCACGACGACCGGCGTAAGCGCGGCCGGGCGCGGCCGGAGTCGGATCTCGACCGTGCTCGCGGCGCCGGGCGCGACCCAGACCTCGCCGATCAGGGCCGGCTCGTAGCCGACGTACGTCGCGACGATCCGGTGGCGGCCCGGTACAACGTCGCTCAGCGCGAAGAGGCCGTCCGCCCCGGCGGCCGTCGCCGTCCGGGCGTCGGCGAGCAGGACCGTCGCCGAGGGCAGCGGCTGCCCCGTCGCGTCGTCGACGACGCGCCCGGCCACGCGCCCGCGCGGCGGCACCTCGCGCACGGCCCGGACGAGGACGTACGCGCCCGACGACGACCGGACGTAGTCCAGGCCGGTCCCGTCGAGCGCGCACGCCAGCAACGCCTCGGCCGAGGCCCCGCGGCGCACGCACGACGCGCGCACGCCCCCGACGAGGTCGTCGGTGTAGGCGAGGTCGATGCCGGTCAGGCGGACGATCTCGGCGAGGGCCTCGCGGAGCGGCGCGCCGCGGAAGGCGACGGTGTAGGGGCCGGCAGCGTCGGCCGGACGGCGTGATGAGGCCGACGGCGGCACCTGGGCGGCGGCGGGGGCCGCGACGGCGACGAGCAGGATCGCGACGCCGATCAAAAACGTGGCGACGGGTGCCTGGACCAGAGGGACTGAGGAGGAGCGTGTCACGGAGCGGCAGGCGGGAGGACCTCGAAGCCGCCCTGGAGCGGGCGGTAGCGAAGGCCGGCCGCGAGCGCAAGGTCGTGCAGGACGTCGTCCGCCGTGACGCCGTCGCGGTAGTAGAGCGTCACCGGGAGGCCGAGCGGGACGCCGGGCGCGGCCCGGACGTCGGCACCGAAGCGCCGGCCGACCTCGGCGAGGACGTCGCCGAGCGGCAGCGCCTCGACGGCGAAGCCGCCGGCCTGCCACGCCACGGCGCGGTCGACGGCGACGGCGGCTGACGCGGCGACACGGCCCGCCGTGACGACCGTCGCCTCGCCCGGCGCGAGCACGACGGCTCCGGCGGTCGCCGCGGCGGCTCCGGCGGTCGCCGCGGCGGCTTCGCCCGCCGCGCTCGGCCGGGCCGAGACGCGCACCCGCCCGGATTCGAGCGCGACCCGCGTTGCCTCGTCGCGCTCGCCGCGCCGCGCGCGGACGTTGAACCGCGTCCCGAGCACCGCCACCTCGGCGTTGAACGTCCGGACCACGAACGGCCGGCCGGCGTCGTGGGCGACGTCGAAGAAGGCCTCGCCGTCGAGCTCGGCTCGGCGCGCGGTCGCCCGCCAGGGGAGCGCCGAGCCGAGCCCGCGGGCGACCGTCAGCCGGGAGCCGCTGTTGAGCACGACCCGCGACCCGTCGGCGAGCGCGACCGTCGTCCGGTCTCCGGCGGCGGCCGTCGCCTCGACCGGCCGCCGCGCCCACCAGGCGTCTCCGCCGATGGCGACCGCGAG
>JAYWIE010000733.1:0-5919 GCA_043789155.1 Rubricoccaceae bacterium
GCTCGCGCGCTCGGCAATCTCGTGCGCAATGCGCTGCGCTACGCCGGTGACGCCGGCCCGATCACGCTGCGCGCCGCGCGCGAGGGCGACCGCGTCGGCGCGCTGCGCGCGGCCGAGAGCGCCGGCGTCTCGCTCGCGACGTACCTCTGGGAGGCCGACGGGACGCCGGCCGCGCCGGACGCCGCCCCGGCCCCGCTGCCGCCGCTGCCCGCCGTGCCCGACGAGGCGCTGCGCGCGGCCGCGGCGACGGCGCTCGCGCGGCGGCCCGAGCTCGCCCGCGCCCGCCTCGCCGTCGAGACCGCGCGCCTCGAGGCGACCTACGCCCGCGAGCAGCTCCGGCCGGACCTCCGGGTCGGCGTCCAGGCGGTCTCGTACGGCAGCGCCCCGGCGGCGTTCGACGACGTCTACGTCGGGGTCTCGGTGCGGCAGCCGCTCGCGCTGCGCCCGGCCCGCGCCGGCCTCGCGCAGGCGCGCGTGGACGTCCAGCGCCGCGACCTCGAGCGGTCCGTCGCCGTCCGCACGGTCGAGGCTGACGTCGAGCGGGCCGTCGTGATGCTGCGCCGCGCGGGCGAGCGCGTCGCGCTCGCGGCTGAGCAGGCGCGCCTCGCCGAGACGCTCCGCCGCGCCGAGCTGCGCCGCTTCGAGCTCGGCGACGGGACGCTGTTCCTCGTCAACCAGCGCGAGACGGCGCTCGCCGAGGCCCAGCTCCGCGACCTCGACGCGCGCGCCGAGTACCTCCAGGCCGTCGCCGCGTTCGCGTGGGCCACGGGCACCCTCGGCGACTGACGCCGGGCCGGCCGCGCGGGGCCGGGGCTAGATTCGGCCCCTCCCGATCCCGCCCGCCATGGCCTCGCCCGGCGTCCTCGTCCTCAACGGACCCAACCTGAACCTGCTCGGCCAGCGCGAGCCCGAGGTCTACGGCTCGGCCACGCTCGCCGACCTCGAGGCGACGCTGCGCCGCCACTTCCCGGACCTCGCGCTGCGCTTCGAGCAGCACAACAGCGAGGGCGGCCTCATCGAGGCCCTCCACGCCGCCGACACCGTCGCGACGGCCGGCATCGTGCTCAACGCAGCGGGCTACACGCACACCTCGGTCGTGCTCCGCGACGCCGTCGCGGCCATCCGGACGCCCGTCATCGAGGTCCACCTCTCGAACGTCGCCGCGCGCGAGGCCTTCCGGCACCACTCGCTCCTCTCGGCCGTCTGCGCCGGCACCATCACGGGGCTCGGCCCGGCCGGCTACCGCCTCGCCGTTCAGTACTTCGCGGACCGGACGTGAGCGACGACCCGAAGGAGGAGCCCGGCGAGCCGCCGGACCCGGTGACCTCGGACTCGGTGGCCCCGGACCCGGCGACCCCCAACCCGGCCCCGAATCCGATCTCGCCGGGCGACTCCGCGCCGGCGTCGACCGAGGACGCCGAGGCGCAGGTCGAGGCCGAGGCCGGGGCCGTCGCCGGCGCGCGCGCCCAGGGCGGCAAGAGCGCCGCGCTGCTCGTCGCGGCCGGCATCTTCCTCAGCCGCATCATCGGGCTCGTCCGCGAGCGCGCGATCAGCTACTTCTTCGGCCTCGGGCCCCACGCGGACGTCCTCCGGGTCGCGTTCAAGACGCCCAACTTCCTCCAGAACCTGCTCGGCGAGGGGACCGTCTCGGCGGCCTTCATCCCGATCTACTCGCGGATGCTCGAGCAGGGGCGGCCCGAGGCGGCCGGGCGCTTCGCCGGGGCCGTCCTCGGCCTGCTCGTGGCGCTCGTGTCGGTCTGCGTCGCCGTGGGGATGCTGCTCGCGCGGCCCCTTCTGACGGTCCTGCAGCCGGGCTGGCTCGGCGACGCCGCGGCCGTCGCCGCGGGCACGATGGCCGTGGACCGCTTCGCGCTCGTCGTGCAGACCGTCCGCTACACGTTCCCGATGGCCGGCGTGCTCGTGCTGTTCGCGTGGGGCCTGGGCGTGCTCAACAGCCACCGCCGCTTCTTCCTCCCGTACGTCGCGCCGACGGTCTGGAACGTCTCGATCATCGCCGGCATGGCCTGGGCCGCGATGGCGCTGTTCGGGACGCCGGCGGCCATCGGGCGGCTCTCCGTCGTCCCGACCGCGGCCGCGGACCGCATCCTGTTGGCCGCGCTCGCGGGCGCGCTCGTCGGCGGCGTGCTCCAGTTCGCGGTCCTGCTGCCCGGCGTCGCGCGCGAGATCCGCGGCTTCCGGCTGTCGGTGTCGCGCGACGTCGAGGGCGTGCGCGAGTCGTTCAAGGCCTTCGTGCCGGTCGTGCTGGGGCGCGGGGCGTACCAGATCTCGGGCTACCTGGACCTCTTCCTCGCCGGCTTCCTCGCCGCCGGCGCGATCTCCGCGCTGACGCAGGCGCTGACGCTCTACGTGCTGCCGGTCTCGCTCTTCGGGATGAGCGTCGCAGCGTCCGAGCTGCCCGAGCTCAGCCGCATCCGCGAGGCCGGCCCCGACGCCTTCTTCGCGCGCGTCCGCGGCTCGCTCGCCCAGATCCTGTACCCCATCGTCGCGGCGACGGTCGGCTACCTCGGCTTCGGCCTGCTCGTCGTCGGCGCGTTCTTCCAGACGGGGCAGTTCGGCGAGGCCGACTCGTGGCTCGTCTTCCTCACGCTGGCCGCGTTCGCGCTCGGCCTGCCCGCCACGACGGCCTCGCGGCTCCTGCAGAACGCGTTCTACGCGCTCGGCGATACCAAGACGCCGGCGCGGCTCGCCGTGTGGCGGCTCGCCGTGGCGACGGCCGTCGGGGCGGGCCTCATGGTGTGGCTCGAGCGCGTCTCGGTGACGGACCTCGTGAGCGTCGCGACGACCCCGGGCGAGCCGCTGCGCCTCGGCGCGGTCGGGCTCGCGCTCGGGGCCAGCCTCGGCGCGTGGACCGAGCTCTGGGCCCTCGTGCGCCGGCTGAAGACGCAGGCTCCTGGCTTCGCGATGCCGGTCGGCCGGGCCGTGCAGATGCTCGGCCTCGCCGGGCTCGCCTCCGTCCCCGCCGCGCTCGCGCAGGCGCTCCTGACAGACGCCGTGCCGGTCCTGCTCCGCGCGGCCGTCGTGCTCGGCCTCTTCGGCGCGACGTACCTCGGGGCCGGCGCGGCGCTCGGCTTCACCGAGGGCGAGGCCTGGACCGGCCGCCTGCTGCGCCGACGGAGGAAATAAAACCGGTTTAAGGTTTAATGTTTAAGGGTAGAACCTTAAACCTTAAACCTTAAATCTTAAACCACTCTCACCGTGGCCGGATACCGCGGGCACCTCGCCGGTGCCACCGCCTTCTTCGCCGTCTACCTCGCCGGCCTCGTGCTGCTCTACTCCGTCGACGCCGCGTGGCGGCAGTTCTCGGACGTCGAGGTCGTCGCGCTCCCGGCTGCCCTCTTCGGGCTGTGCCTCATGTTCGGCCTGTGGCCGGACGTCGACACGAACTCGAAGGGCCAGCAGGTCTTCTACTCGCTGTTCTTCCTCGTCGACGTCGGCCTCATCGCGATGCGCTACACCGAGGAGGCGGCGTACCTCGGCCTGTTCTGCCTGCTGCCCGTGCTCGGCCGCCACCGCGGGTGGACGCACACGTTCTGGGCGATGCTGCTCATCCCGAGCCCGCTGCTGGTGCTGCCGCTCGTGCTCGCGCCCGAGCGCCCGCTCGCCGGCCTGCCGTTCTACGGGGCCGCAGTCGTCGGCTACTTCTCGCACCTCGTCCTCGACGGGCTCGTGGTGAAGCTGCCCGGCAAGCGGAAGCACGGCTGGTCCTGATGCCCTCTCCTCCGCCTCTCCCCGTGACTGCTCCCACGCCCCCCGACGCCGCGCAGCGGCCGCACACGCACTCGCTCCACGGCACCGACCGGCCGGACCCCTACCACTGGCTCCGCGACCGCGACAGCCCGGATGTCCTCGCCTACCTCGAGGCCGAGAACGCCTACGCCGCCGCGATGACGGCCCCGACGCAGGCGCTCGAGGACGCGCTGAACGCCGAGATCGTCGCCCGCGTCGTGCCGGACGACGCCTCGGCCCCGGTCTTCGACCGCGGCTTCTGGGTCTACCGCCGCTTCGAGGCAGACAAAGAGTACCCGGTCTACGCCCGCCGCCGCGGCACGATGGACGCGCCCGAAGAGGTCCTCCTCGACGGCAACGCGCGCGCCGAGGGGCACGGCTACTACCACCTCGGGGCCGCCGCGGTCTCGGACGACGGCCGCACGCTCGCCTTCGCCGAGGACACGACCGGCCGCCGCATCTACACCGTCCGCTTCAAGGACATCGGGACGGGCGAGGTCCTGCCGGACGCCATCCACCCGGCCACGCCCGCGCTCGCGTGGGCGGCCGACAGCCGGACCCTGTTCGTCGCGCGGCAGGACCTCGAGACGCTCCGCTCGTTCCAGGTCACGCGCCACACGCTCGGCCAGCCCGGCGAGACGGTCGTCTTCCAGGAGGACGACGACACGTTCAACGTCGGCGTCGGGCGCACCAAGGACCGCCGCTTCGTCGTCGTCGCGTCGGAGCAGACGCTGACGTCCGAGGTCCTCTTTCTCGACGCCGCGGACCCGACCGGCGGCTTCCGGACGGTCCGCGACCGCGTGCGCGGCATCGAGTACAGCGCCGACCATGCGGGCGGCCGCTGGACAGTCCTCACCAACGACGGCGGGGCCGAGAACTTCCGCCTCATGACGGCCCCGACGGACGCGCCGGGCGACTGGACCGAGACCGTCGCCGCACGCCCCGACGTCCTCATCGAGACGTTCGACGCCTTCACGGACGGCCTCGTGACGCAGGAGCGCGCCGGCGGGCTCGTCCGCCTCCGCGTCCGCACGCCCGAGGGCACGCTCGTTGCCGACGTCGCCTTCGGCGAGACGGCCTACGCCGCCGAGCTCGCGGCGACGCCCGAAGCCGACAGCCCGACGTTCCGCTACACCTACGAGTCGCTCGCGACGCCCCCGCAGACCGTCGACGTGAGCTTCGACGGCGGCGCGCGGACGGTCGTGAAGGCGCAGGCCGTGCCGACGTACGACGCGAGCCGCTACACGACCGAGCGCCGCTGGGTTACGGCCCGCGACGGGGCGCACGTGCCCGTCTCGCTCGTCCGCGCCGCGTCGACGCCGCTCGACGGGACGGCCCCGCTGCTGCTCTACGGCTACGGCTCCTACGGCCTCTCGATGGACGCCCACTTCCGCGTCTCGCTGCCGAGCCTGCTGGACCGCGGGTTCGTCTACGCCATCGCGCACGTCCGCGGCGGGCAGGAGATGGGGCGCGCGTGGTACGAGGCCGGCAAGCTCGCCCACAAGATGAACACCTTCACCGACTTCATCGACGCCGCCGAGGCGCTCGTCGCCGACGGCGTCGCGGACCCGGCGCGCGTCTACGCGCAGGGCGGGTCTGCGGGCGGCCTGCTCGTCGGCGCGGTCGCCAACCTGCGGCCGGACCTCTGGGCCGGCGTCGTCGCGCAGGTCCCGTTCGTGGACGTCGTCACGACGATGCTCGACGACTCGGTCCCGCTCACGACGGGCGAGTACGACGAGTGGGGCAACCCCAACGAGGAGGCCGCCTTCCGGACGATGCTCGCCTACTCGCCCTACGACAACGTCCGCGCCGCAGCGTACCCGGCGATGCTCGTGATGACGGGCCTGCACGACAGCCAGGTGCAGGTCTGGGAGCCGGCCAAATGGGTCGCCCGCCTGCGCGACCTCAACACGGGCCGCGCGCCGATCCTGTTCAAGACCGAGATGGAGGCCGGCCACGGCGGGCCGTCGGGGCGCTACCGCGCGTACCGCGAGGCCGCGTTCGTCGCCGCGTGGCTGCTCGCGCAGGCCGGCCTCGCCGAGTAGCCGGCGCTACCGGCCGAGCGCGGCGAGCGCGTCGCCGGCGAGGCGCATCCCGGTCCAGTCGGACATCGCGCGGGCCCCGAGGCGCTCGTAGAAGCCGATGGCCGGCGCGTTCCAGTCCAGCACCACC
>JAYWIE010000734.1:0-1699 GCA_043789155.1 Rubricoccaceae bacterium
CGCCCGGCGGCGTCCGCTACGGCTCGGCCGGGGCCGCGGTCGCCCTTGGCCGCCCCGACGGCGGGCGGCTCGTGCTGGGCCTGCGCGGCATGGCCGTCCAGGCCGCCGACGCCGGCGGGCGCGACGCGCAGGCCGTCGGGCCGACGCTCGACGCGCGCCTGCCGCTCTCAGGCACGCTCGTGGCCTTCGCGACGAACGCGCCGCACCTCGAGGTCCGCTCGCTCGGGGCCGTCGCCCTCCTCAACCCGTACCTCGCCGCGGGCACGGTCGTCGCGCCGGACGTGCTGCCGGTCGACGCCCGCGCCGGGGTCGAGCTCGCCCGCGGGCGCGCGCGCCTCCGCCTCTACGGCCTCGGCACGGTCTCGCCGGCGCGGCTCGTCTTCCAGCGCATCGGGGCCGGCTTCTTCGGCGAGAGCTACCTCCGGGCCACGACGGCCGGCGTCGGGGCCGACGTCACCGTCGGCGACCCGGACGCGTTCAGCGCGTCCGCAGGCGTCGAGGCGCGCCGCGGGCGGACCGACGGCGGCGGGCGGCTGCCGTTCTACGCGCCCGTCGTGGCGCGCGCCGCGCTCGCGTCGCCGTTCAACGGCGGCCGCGGCCGCGCGGGCCTGACGGTCCACATCGAGAGCGCCCGCCCGGACGACGTCATTGGCCAGGTCGACGCGCCCGCGTTCGCGCTCGTCGGGTTCGACGCGCGCTACGACGTCGGGTCCGGGCCGTTCTCGGTCGTCGCGCGCGCCGAGCGCCTCGTCGGGTCGGTCGAGCGGTGGCCGGGCTTCCCCGAGCCGCCGGTCACGGTCCAGCTCGGCCTCCGCCTCTCGCGCTAGCGGCCGCCGCCCCTACCTTGCGCCCTCCCCTTCCGCCGCGCCGTTGACCCCGCTCGCCGCCCTCGCCCTGGCCGTCCGCGACCGCCTCACGGCCGGTGCCGAGGCCCCGCTGCCCGGCATCGGCACGCTCGCGTGCGCCCACGTCTCGGCCCGCATCCGGACGGCGGCGGACGGGCGGCGCGTGATGCTGCCGCCGGGCGAGGCCGTCGGGCTGCTCGCGCGGCCCGGCGACCCGACGGACCTCGCGCAGGCGCTCGCGCGACACGCCGGGGCCGTGCCGGCGACGGCCGCCGGAGCCCTCCGCGACGCCGTCGACCAGCTCGAGGCGCGCCTCGCCATCACCGGCGACGCGCGCCTCGACGGCATCGGCGTGTTCCAGCGGACGAGCAGCGGCGTCCGCTTCGCCGCCGCGCCCGAGCTTCTCGCGGCCGTCAACCGCCCCTACGAGGGCCTCGTGCCCGTCCCGCTCACGCCCGCCGCGACGCCCGCGCCCGCTGCTACGCCCGCCGCTACGCACGTCGCGCCACTCGCGCAGACCGAGCCTGCTCCGACGGTGCCCGACTCGCCGCCCGGCGCGGTCGACATCCTGCTCGACATGATCGTCAACGAGCCGTCCGAGGCGACCGCCCCGCCGGTGGCGACACCGACGCAGAGCGCATTTGCGGACGATTCGGTGCCCGACCCCGAGCCAGGCGGCGACGTCGCCGAGCCGCCCGCATCCGTGCAGAGAGCCAGCGTGGACGTCTCGGAGCCGGCAGCGTCGGTGTCAGGCATGGACGACGAGCCGGCCGGGATCGCCCTCCCGTTCGGCGGCGCGTCGATGCGTGACCTCCTCTCGCCGGACGCGCCCGACGGCTGGCAGCCGGCCCCGC
>JAYWIE010000735.1:0-1699 GCA_043789155.1 Rubricoccaceae bacterium
CCCGCGGCCGGCTTCTCGACGGCCGACGCGGGCGCGCTCTGGCTGCCGCTCCACGCCGGCCACGAGACGCTCAACGTCGCCGCTCAACTGGCCGACCCGGGCTCGCTGCTGGCCCTCTACCGCCGCCTGCTCGCGGTGCGCCGCGCGACGCCGGCCCTCCACGCCGGCACGTTCCGCGCGCTCCGCAGCCTGCCCGAGACCGTCTTCGGCTACGAGCGCGCGGCGGGCGCGAGCCGCCGGCTCGTGCTGCTCAACCTGGGCGACGCGCGGGCGGACGTCCGGTTGCCGGAAGGAGCCTGGCAGGTCGAGCTCTCGACCCACGACGTCGCCGGCTGCACGCCCGGCGCGCTGCGGCCGCACGAGGGCGTCGTGCTCGGCCCGGCAGGCCGCGCGCCCGGCTCGGCGCGGTGACCGCCGCCGACACGCCTACGCCGTCACGCTCGGTATATTTGCCGGCCCTCTCAACGCCCCTCCCCGAATGAAACTGATCGTCCCGATGGCCGGCCGCGGCACGCGCCTCCGTCCGCACACGCACGTCACGCCGAAGCCGCTGCTGCCCGTCGCCGGGACGCCCATGGTCGAGCGCATCATCGAGACCTTCGTCGACGCCTTCGCGACGCCCTTCGACGAGGCCGTCTTCATCCTCGGGCCGGACTTCGGGCAGGAGGTCCGCGACGACCTCACGGCCATCTGCGCCCGCCACGGCATCGCGGCCGCCTTCGGCGTCCAGGCCGAGGCCCGCGGCACGGCCCACGCCGTCGCGCAGGCCGGCGAGCACCTCGCGGGCGAGGTCGTGGTCGTGTTCGCCGACACGCTCTTCACCATGGACCAGGTCGCGGACTTCGACGCCGATGCCGTCGTGTGGGTCATGACCGTCGACGACCCCAGCCGCTTCGGCGTCGTGGTCAAGGACGGCGACCGCATCACAGACTTTGTCGAGAAGCCGGACACGCCGATCTCGAACGAGGCCATCGTCGGCATCTACTACGTCCGCGACGGGGCCACGCTGCGCGACGCCATCCAGCACCTGCTCGACCACGACGTCACCGGCAAGGGCGACGAGTACCAGATCACCGACGCCTTCGACCGGATGCTCAAGGCCGGCCAGACCTTCACGACGGCCTCGGTGACCGAGTGGCTGGACTGCGGCACCATCCCGGCGCTGATGGAGACGAGCGCGGTCGTGCTCGCGCAGGACGGCCAGAACGCCAAGCACGGCACCGTCGAGGCCGGCGCGACGCTCGTCGAGCCCGTCTACATGGGCCCCGGCGCGCGCGTCTCGGCCGGCTCGACCGTCGGCCCGAACGTGGCGCTCGAGGCGGGCGCGGTCGTCGAGCGCTCGACCGTCCGCGACTCGGTCGTCTTCGCTGGCGGCGTCGTGACGGGCTCGGACCTGCGCGGCTCGCTCGTCGGGCACAACGCGCGCGTCGCGGGCTTCACCGGGACCCTCAACATCGGCGACCACGCGACCGTCGGAGAGGTGTAGGGACACACCCGCAGTCCGCCTGGGTTACATTTGTAGCCACACCACTCTCTGAGGACCATGCCTGCTACCACTGCCCGTACCGTTCGCTTCCGTCGCATCGGCAACTCGGTTGGGGCCACATTCCCAAAGGATCTCCTCGAGCGCTACGGCATCCGCGAGAAGACGGAAGTCCACCTCGTCGAGACGCCGGACGGGTTGCTCCTCTCCACGTAC
>JAYWIE010000736.1:0-1699 GCA_043789155.1 Rubricoccaceae bacterium
CGCGGCGGGACGGGCGGGCTCGCCCGCGGCGTCGGCCACGGGGAGGCGCTCGGGGCCGAGGGACTCGATGCCCGCGGCGCGCTCGGGGCGGACGTCCGCGGGGCTCGGGGCGCGCCGCGGGCATCGGTCTGGGCGGGCGGCCACGGAGCCTGCTGCGCAGACCGCGGCAGCGCCGGCCGGGTCTGGTCCGACGCGAGCAGGACGGGCGCGTCGCCGCCGGAGATCGCGGTGCCGGCGAAGTAGAAGCCGAGGATGTCGCGGTAGGTCCGGCCGGCGCGCGCCTGCCCGCGCGCGCCGTACTGGCTCATCCCGACGCCGTGGCCGAAGCCGCCGCCGGTGAAGACGACCTGGCCGCCCTCCGTCGTGACGGCGAACAGCGTGCTTCGGACCGTCCGCCAGCCGAGCGAGCCGTTGACGACCGTCCGGAAGTCCGCGCCCGAGATGACCGTCGGCGTGCCGAGCAGGCGCACGCGGACGGCGCGGCCCTCGCGCGAGCGCTCCGCGACCTCGACGCCGGTGACGGCCCCGCCGTAGCGGCGCGCGAGGACGCTGGCGAGGCGCGCCGCGTCGGCGGTCGTGCGCCAGGCGTGGTCCGGCGCGGCGTCGTCGTAGGGGTCCGGGACGCCGCGGAGGTAGGGCACGGGGGCCGTGCCCCAGACGGCCTCGTTGTCGGCCGTGTGGCCGCCCGAGGACGACGAGTAGAGCGCCTCGACCGGCGCGCCGCCGTAGGTCAGGATCTGGCCGCGCGTCTCGCGCTCGGCGCGGCGCGCGGTCTCGGTCACGACGCCCGCGCCGCGGTAGACCTGCGAGCCCTGGTGGTCGTCGACGTCGAACGGCCGCTGGACGGTCGCCGCGCGCGCGGCGTAGGTCCGCGCGAGGACGGCCTGCGCCTTGACGCCCTCGATCTCGGGGAAGCCGTACTCGCTCGCGACGACGCTCGCGACGTAGTCCGGCATCGGGACCCGGTTGACGACCGCGAGCGCGCCGCCCCACACGAGCCCGGTCACGGAGCCGGCGACGTCGACGGTCTGCCGCCCGGCGACGACGTGCAGCGTGCCGGCCTCGGGCGTGATCTCGACGCGGCGGCCCTCGGCCGCGAAGCCCCCGCCCGACACCTCGACCTCGTCGGCGTCGCGCAGGACGGTGAGCGTGCCGCCGGCCCGGGTCCGGCCGACGGGCGCGCCGTCCATCGTCACCGTCGCGGCCCCCGTCACCGTGACCGACGCCGGCGCGGCCGTCCCGAACAGGCGCACGCGCACGTCGGCGGCCTGGGCCGAGACCGCGGCGGGCAGCAGCAGCGCGAGGAGCGTCGCGAGCGGGAAGAGGCGCAACGGGCGCATAGTCACGAGGTCTGAGGGCCGTCCGTATCGCGGCGCGGGGTGCGGCCTTGCGCTCGTGGGTAGAAGGGAACGGCGGAGTTACAAAGCGAGCCGCTCGCGGAGGTCGCGCGAGCGGGCGCGGCTCGCGACCACTTCCAGGCCGCCGTCGAGCACCAGTTTGTAACGGCCCGAGAACCACGGGATGAGCTCGCGCACGGCCCCGAGCCGGACGAGCGCGCCGCGGTGGACGCGCATCGTGCGCGCGGGGTCCAGCCGCGCCTCGAGCGCGTCGAGGGTGAACGCGACGAGGTGCCGCTGGACCGCCCCGCCCGGCGCGCGGACGTGCAGGTTGGTGATGCCGTCGGTGACGATGGCCGCGA
>JAYWIE010000737.1:0-1697 GCA_043789155.1 Rubricoccaceae bacterium
GATGAACAGGAGCGCTCCGAAGAGGACGAGGCTGGACGCCGCGTCGAGGGCGTACACGACGCCCGGGTTGTAGACGGCGATGAGGATGCCGGCCGCGAGCGGGCCCGTCGTGGCCGAGACCTGGTACGCCACGCTGCGCCACATCGCCGCGTTGGCGAACTGCCGCGCCGGGACGAGGTTGGTCACGAACGCCTGCGACGCGGGCCAGCCGACCGCGCGGAAGATGCCGGACGCGAGCAGGAAGCCGTACGTAAACGCGAGCGGGGCCTCGGTCCACGCCGCCCACGCGAGCCCGAGCCCCGACACGGCGAGGCCCGCCTGCGCGACGAGGATGAGACGTTTGCGCGGGTAGCGGTCCGCGAGCGCGCCCGCCGGGAGCGCCAGCAGCAGCACCGGCACGGCGAGGACGAGCCCGACGAGCCCGAGGCTGAACGGGTCTTTCGTGCGCGCGTAGATCTCCCAGCCGACGGCCGTCGTGCGCATGAGATTGCCCGCGTTCGAGACGAGGCTGCCGAGCACGTACAGCAGGAACCCGCCGTGGCGCAGCGACGCGACGGGGTCCGTGCGGACCGGGTCTGCGCCCTCCTCGCGGAGCCGCTCGCTCTCTGCGCCGGCCGCGCCGGGGCGGCGCGATTCGTCGGGCTCCCCGCCCGCGGGGGGTAGGCCGTCGAGCGGGTCGGTCGGGTCGGCCATAGGTTCGGGTTCACCCGACGGGCGGGGCGGGTCGAACACGCCGAACGCGCCGGCGCGGGGGCTGTGCCCGCGCGCGCCGCGTTCGCCGAGTCGTCACGCGGCGCGGTCCCGCTCCGGCCGGGGTGGCGCGCTACGAGAAGAGCGTCGCCTGGCGCGACTCGAGCGCGAGCAGCCGGCGCTTGTTCTCGAGCCCGCCGCCGTAGCCCACGAGCGCGCCCGCCGCCCCGACGACGCGGTGGCACGGCACGACGACCGAGAGCGGGTTGCGCCCGTTCGCCGCGCCGACGGCCCGGCTCAGGTTGGCGTCGCCCATGCGCTCGGCGAGCGCGCCGTAGGTCTCGGTCGCGCCGTACGGGATGGCGAGCAGGGCCGTCCAGACGCGCTGCTGGAACGGCGTCCCGGCCGGCCGGACGTCGAGGTCGAACGCCCGGCGCGTGCCGGCGAAGTACTCGGCGAGCTGCGCGCGGGCGTCCGCGAACGGCGCGGCGTCGCGCGTCCAGTCCGGCGCGACGGCGGGGCCGTGGCGGTGGTCGCCCATGAACACGCCCGTCAGCGCGGTGCCGTCGGAGGTGAGCAGGAGCGGCCCGAGCGGGCTCGGCGTCGAGTGGTAGACGGTCACGAGCGGCGCGGCGGGTGCGGTCAGGAAGAACGCCACGCGGCGGCCGTCGGTGGGGCCTCCCAGAGCGCGTCGGTCGGGCGAACCGCAGGGCGCGGCGCGGCGCGGCGCGGCTCTGGCAGGGCCGACACCCACGCGGCGGAGGTCGGCGCGAGGCCGGGCGGGGCGGCCGGTGTCCACGCGGGCGGTGCCTGCACGGCGTGGCTCGCTGGAGCGGGTCGCTCGGCCGCCGCCCCCCTCTGGCCGGGCGGCCCCGGGCTAGGGGAGGGGGGTGTCTGCCGGGGGATCTCCGGGGCCGGCGGCGAGGCGGCAGCCGGCGCGGCGGGCGACGGCGTGACGGGCGGCGTGGCGGAGGGGCGCGCCGGGGCGGCCGTGCGGCGCGGCGGGA
>JAYWIE010000738.1:0-5906 GCA_043789155.1 Rubricoccaceae bacterium
CGGTTCTCGCCCACGTCGAGTTCCGCGCCGTGCCGACGTTCGACACGGTCGGGCTGACCGAGGCCGACGTCGCGGGCGATCTCCACCTGCCCTCGCCACCCGAGGTGCCGGGCGGCCGGACCGTCGAGGCGCTGCGGCGCTTCCCCCACGCCGGCGAGGCGGTCCTGCGCTACGCCGCCGATGTCGGGGCCGGGCTCGTCGTGATGGGCACGCACGGGCACACCGGGTTCAACCGGCTCGTGATGGGTAGCACGGCCGAGTATGTCCTGCGGCGCTCGCTCTGCGCCGTGCTCACCGTCGGCGCCGAGGCCGACGTGGACGCCTGCGGCCCCGTCCTGTGTCCGGTCGACTTCTCGGCCCGGTCCGAAGACGCCCTCGTCGTCGCGGCCGACCTCGCCCACGCCCGCGGCGTGGCGCTGCACGTGCTGCACGCGGTCGAGCCGGTCGTGATGCCGGAGCCGTACGGCCTGCTCGTGTCGCCGCCCGACGACGCGGAGCGCGTCGCGCGGGCGCGCGAGCAGGCCGAGCGGATGCTGGCCAACGCCTTGCTCCCCTCCGTCGCGACGACCGTCGACGTCCACGCCGGCTACGCCGAGCAGGCGGTTCTCGCGGCCGCCGCCGGGGCCGGGCTGGTCGTGCAGGCGAGCCACGGCCGGAAGGGCGTCGCGCGCGTGTTTCTGGGGAGCGTCGCCGAGGCGGTCGTCCGCGAGGCCCCGTGCCCCGTGCTGACCCTCAAGGCGTCCGGCGTGGCCCTCCACCGGCCCGACGCCGACGCGCTCGACCAGGCCACCCCGGTCCCCCGCGCGCTCTGGGCCGACACGCTGGACACCCTCTCGAAACAGCTTCGCGACGCGGCGCAGGGGAGCTACGGACGCTGGACGGTCGGCGTCGACATTGTCTCGCCCGATCTGGAGCCCGGCGTGCTCATGGCGCACCAGCCGTTCGTGGGCGCGAGCTACGACGCGCATTCGGACCGGCTCGACGTGATCACCGAGGGCGGGTCGCACCGAATCGAGCACCCTCTCGCCGTGCGCGCGCTCGACGACGACGGCGGGGCACGCCTCGACGTCGTCCGCGGCGACGGTGCGCGCGAGCGGATCACGGTTCGCCCGGCGGTCTCCGCCTGATACGGTCGCGCGCGCTTCTCCACTCCCGCCTGCCGCCCGCGCGTCTATGAGTCCTGTCCACGTCCACCTGCTCCTCAACCACGTCCCCATCCTCGGCGTGCTCTTCGGGACGCTTGTGCTGCTCTACGGCGTGCTCAGTCGCCGCGACGACGGCGTCCGGATCGGGCTCGCGACGCTCGTTCTCGCGGCGCTCGTCGCCGTGCCCGTCTACATCACCGGCGACGGGGCCGAAGAGGCGGTCGAGGGCCTTCCGGGCGTCTCCGAGGCGCTCATCGAGAGGCACGAGGAGGCCGCCGAGGCCGGGTTCGTCGGGACGGGCGCGCTCGGTGTGCTGGCCGCGCTCGCGCTCGTCGCCGGACGGCGCGAGTCGTTCCGGGTCGGTCCGCTGCGGTGGGCCGTGGCCGCCGGAGGGATCGTCGCCTTCGGGTGGCTCGCCTACGTCGGATCGCAGGGCGGCCAGATCCGCCACACCGAGATCCGCGGCGACACCGGGACAGCGTCCGAGGTGGAGACCGTGCCCGTGCTCCCTGCCGGCGACGAGGCCGGCCCGTGACACCCTCTTTCCCCACCCTTCAATGACGCTCCCACACAACGAGCAGCACCGGACCGGCCGGATCGGCTGGCTCCGCGCGTCCGTCCTCGGGGCCAACGACGGCGTCGTGTCGGTCGCGAGCCTCGTCGTCGGCGTCGCGGCGAGCGGTGCGCCCCAGTCCGGGATCCTCGTCGCCGGCGTGGCCGGGCTCGTCGCCGGGGCGATGTCGATGGCGGCCGGCGAGTACGTCTCCGTCCAGTCCCAGGCCGACACCGAGCAGGCAGACCTCGGCCGCGAGCGGCGTGAGCTGGCCGAGGACCCCGAAGGCGAGCTCGCCGAGCTCGCTGCGATCTACCGCGAGCGCGGGCTCGACGACGACCTGGCGCGGCGCGTCGCCGAGCAGCTCACGGCCGGCGACGCGCTCGCGGCCCACGCCCGCGACGAGCTCGGCATCACCGAGGCGCTCCGGGCGCGGCCGGTCCAGGCCGCGCTGGCGTCGGCGGCGGCGTTCGCCGTCGGGGCCGTGCTGCCGCTCGCGGCGGCGCTCGTCGCCCCGGTGTCCGCCGTGAGCGTCGCCGTGGCTGCGGTGACGCTCGCGGCGCTGGCCGTGCTCGGCGGCGTCGCCGGGCACGTCGGCGGGGCGTCGCGCGTGCGCGGGGCGGTCCGGGTGACGTTCTGGGGCGCGCTCGCGATGGCCGCCACGGCCGGCGTCGGCGCGCTCTTCGGGACGGCCTTGTAGAGCGGCGTGCGGCCGACACGCCGTTCCCAGAGGCGGACAGGGATTTCCTGCCGGGGATTCCCCCGCACCTGTGCGCGGCGCGGACCGCCGCCCGGCGGAGGGATCGTCTGCGGTCCGCCGCGGACCGTCGCGCTCACCTTGTGCAGGCCCTCCAGACGCGCCGGCGTCCGGACGCGCCGGCCTCCGGACGCGCCGGACTGCCCTCCCGGACCCCGCTATGATCACGAGACGGCAGTTTCTGGCCACGACCGCAGCGGCGGGACCGCTGCTCCTGACGGGCTGCGCGCCGGGCGGCGTGAGCTACGACGAGGCCGTGCAGGCGACGTGGCACCCGGCCGCGCGCGTGACGCCAGGCCACGGCGTCCGGCTGCGCGAGCTCGTCCGCTACGCGACGCTCGCGCCGTCGAGCCACAACAGCCAGTGCTGGACGTTCGCGCGGCACGCGGGCGGCGTCACGATCCGGCCCGACCTGTCCCGGCGGCTGCTCGCCGTCGACCCGGACGACCACCACCTCGTCGTCTCGCTCGGGTGCGCGGCCGAGAACCTCGCGCAGGCCGCGCTCGCGGACGGCCTCATGGCGACCGCGGAGACCGCCCCGGACGGCACGGTGACGGTCGCGCTGGAGCCGACGCGGGCGGCCGCGACGGACCTGTTCCGGGCGATCCCCGAGCGGCAGTGCGCGAGGACCGAGTACGACGGGTCGGCGCTCTCGGCCGAAGAGTTGCGGCTTCTGGAGCGCGCCGGCACGGGCGGCGGCGTCCACGTGCGCCTGCTCACGAGCCGGGCGGACATGGAGCGCGTGCTCGCGTACGTCGTCCGCGGCAACACGGCCCAGATGGCGGACCCGGCGTTCGTGGACGAGCTCAAGGCGTGGATCCGCTTCGGCGACGCCGAGGCGGTCCGCACCGGCGACGGGCTGTCGACGCGCGCCTCGGGCAACCCGTCGACGCCGCGCTGGCTCGGGAGCCGCCTGTTCGATTCCGTCTTCACGGCCGACAAAGAGAACGACAGGTACGCGCGCCACATCCGCAGCTCGGCCGGCATCGCCGTGTTCGTCTCCGACGCCGACGACGCCGTACACCGGGTCGAGGCGGGCCGGTGCTACGAGCGGTTCGCGCTCCAGGCGACGGCGCTCGGCGTCCGGAATGCGTTCGTGAACCAGCCGGTCGAGGTCCCGGCGGTGCGGGCCGAGCTGGCGCGCGCGCTCGGCGTGGGCAGCCGGCGGCCGGACATGGTGGTGCGCTTCGGCCGCGGGCCGGCGATGCCGCGCTCGCTCCGGCGGCCCGTCGAGGCCGTCCTCACGTAAGCCCGATTCCGGCCTCGCCCTCCACATCCATGAACCGACGCGCCCTCCGGCCCAGAGCCGTCCTCGCGTGGGCGACTGCGGCCTGCCTCGGGTACGGCCTGCTCGTTGCCGCCGCCCGCCCGTGGTATCTCCGCTGGGGCGCGACCGACGACGAGGTCCGCCGGCCGCTTCCGGGCGACGGCCTGATGGACCGCGCCGGCGCGCACCACGCCGTCACGATCGCCGCCCCGCCCGAGGCCGTGTGGCCGTGGCTCGCCCAGATCGGGCAGGACCGCGGCGGCTTCTACAGCTACACGTGGCTCGAAAACCTCCTGCTCGCCGGCATCCGCAACGCGGACCGCGTCCACCCGGAGTGGCAGCGGCTCGCCCCCGGCGACACCGTCCGGCTCGCGTCGGAGCAGGTCTACGGGGACCTCCCGCTGCTCCGCGTGGCCGCGGTCGAGCCCGGCCGGCACCTCGTGCTGGAGGGGTGGGGCGCGTTCGTGCTCCTGCCCGCGGGCGAGAACAGGACGCGGCTGCTCGTCCGCTCGCACGCCCGCAAGACGGGTCCGCTCGGGGCCGCCGTCGACGTCCTCGTCTTCGAGCCCGCCCACTTCGTGATGGAGCGCAAGATGCTGCTCGGGATCCGGCGGCGGGCGGAAGCGGCCTGGAGCGGCGGATCCGCCGAGCGCCAGCCCGCCCGAGACGCCCTCGACGTCCCCCGATAACTCCACCGCCCGACCGGCTCGGGCGACGCTCCAGCCACTCGGTCCCGGAGTGCCTCTGGTTCACTCCCCACATCTCTCCATGCGCAAGACGCCCCTCCTCTTCCTCGGCCTGACGACGACCGCCGCCGCCGCGCTCGCGATTGGTGCCGCCCGCTGGCGGTCTGCGACGACCGCGCTCCACGCCCGGATGGACGCCGAACGCCTCCCCGCCGAACCCGCGGTCTACGACGCGACCGAACTGGACGGCTTGCCCGCCCCGGTGCAGCGGTACTTCCGCGCCGTGCTCCGCGACGGGCAGCCCCTCGTCTCGGCCGCGAGCCTCGACCTCGGCGGCACGATCAACATGAGCGAAACCGCCGACCAGTGGAAGCCCTTCACGTCGGCGCAGCGCGTGGTGACGCGGCGGCCGGGCTTCGACTGGGACGCCCGGATCGCGATGGCACCCGGCGTGACCGCGCGCGTCCACGACGCCTACGTCGCCGGCGAGGGGATCCTCGACGCGGCGCTGTTCGGGCTCGTGCCCGTCGCGAGCGAGCGCGGCACGCCGGAGATGGCGCACGGCGAACTGCTGCGCTTCTTCGCCGAGGCCGCGTGGTACCCGACGGCCCTGCTCCCGAGCCAGGGCGTCCGGTGGGAGGCCGTGAGCGACGCCGCGGCCCGGGCGACGCTCCGCGACGGCGACACGGCCGCGACGCTGCTCTTCCGGTTCGGCCCCGACGGCCTCATCGAGTCGTTCCACGCCGACGCGCGCGGGCGCGGCATCGTCGCGGGCGTCGCGACGACGGCTCCGTGGGAGGGGCGGTACGAGGACTACGCCGAGCGCGGCGGGATGCGCGTCCCGCTCGTCGGCGAGGTCGCATGGATGCTCCCCGAGGGGCGGAAAACCTACTTCCACGGCCGCGTGAGCCGGATCGACTTCGAGTTCGCCCGGTGACCGCCCTCCACCGCGTCGCGCGCCGCCACCCGACGGCGACGTTCTTCGTCCTCACGTACGCCGTCTCGTGGGGCCTCTGGCTCCCGGTCGTGCTCGGGGCCGCCGGACCACTGCGCTCGGCGCTTTTCACGGCCGGCATCTTCGGACCGGCCATCGCGGGCGTCGGCACGACGTGGCTGGCTGGCGAGAGCGTCGGCGGCTGGCTCCGCGCGGCGTTCCTCACGCGCGTGCCGCTCAGGTGGTGGGCCGTGGCCGTCGCCCTCCCCGTCGCGCTGACGCTCACGGCGAGCGCGGCGTACGCGCTCACAGGCGGCGCTGTCGACTGGAGCCTGCTCCCGGCCCGATTTGCCGCCTACGCGCCCGCGCTCGCCGTCGCGGCCGTCGTCGGCGGCGGGCAGGAGGAGCTGGGGTGGCGCGGGTTCGCCCTTCCGCGCCTCGAAGCGCGGTTCGGGCCGGTCGGCGGGACGCTCGGGCTCGGGGCCGTCTGGGCGCTGTGGCACCTCCCGATCGTCGCGACGACGCCGGACTTCCAGAACGGCCTCGGCATGGGCGCGCTGCTGC
>JAYWIE010000739.1:0-5898 GCA_043789155.1 Rubricoccaceae bacterium
GCCTTCTGTTCTGCAACGCGTAAACTCAACAAATCAGTTGTGGTAATGGCAGTGTTTTCAAGCGGACTGGAACGCCGCCGAAAACGACAGACTCGCCGAGCGCGACGCGCGCCGTGTCGGCCAGCGATCCGGAGCGCGTCGCTCCCGGCCCCGTGTACGGGACGCCCCTGTCTACGTCCGGCCCCGGGATCGTCGGGTCAGGGGCGTCGGGCCGGGCCGTCGCGCAGCCGCCGACGGCGAGTGATACGGCAAAGGCGGCGTGGGCGAGGTACAGCGTGCGCATCGGGGCAGGGGGAAGGAACCCGGCTTCAACGCCGGCCGGTGCCCGGAGCGTACACCGCCTGCCGTCAGAGCCGCGTCCGGACCCCGAACTGGTGCAGCGCGCCCGTCTCGCCCCAGTTCGAGAAGGCGTAGTCGAGCGCGAAGCGGCGTATGGTGAGGCCGAAGCCGGCGCTGAGGCCGGCGAGGTCCAGGCGGCCGTCGCCGCGCAGCGCCCGCCCGCGGCGCGGGCTGTAGCCGGCGCGCGCCGTCAGCGCGCGCCCCAGCGCCAGCTCGCCCCCGACGAGCACGTGGTCGAAGGCCCGCACGACGGCCGACGAGTCCGACCCGACGCCCTCGCCGCCGAGCAGGTCGTAGCCCGTCACCGTAAGCGTCAGCGGGACGTACTGGAGGCGCTTGGCGACGCTGACCCGGACGTCGCTCCGGAGCGTGTCTGCGACCGTGCCGAGGCTCGACAGGACCGTCCCGACGGTGTTCACCGACGCGCCGAGGACGAGCCGCTGCGACGGGACCTCGTACGTCGCGCCGAGGTCGGCGGCGAGGGCCTGCGCGCTCGCGTCGTCCAGCGTCGCGAAGAGGGCGTGGACGTTGCCGCCGACGCGCACGCGCGGCGCGACGGTCTGGGCGGCCGTGAGCGTGACCGCCGCCTCGCTCGCGCCGAACGTGGTGCCGTCGGTCGTGCCGTCGGCCGCGGCGCGTTCGAAGGAGCCGTACGAGAGGTAGCGGACGCTGGCGGCCGCGTCGACGCCGCGCAGCGTGCGCGCGTAGAGGACCGTCCCGGCGCTGACGTCCGAGAGGTGGTTGACGGCCGCGACCGACAGCGACCGGCTCATCTCGCGCGTGAGGAAGGCCGGGTTCGAGAAGAGCGCCGTGGGGTCCGCGGCGAGCCCGCCCGACGCGCCGGCGAGCGCGGCCGTGCGCGCCGAGAGGTCCATCTGGACGAGGTCGAAGCTGGCGGCGCGGCGCTGCGCGCGCGGGGCCGGAGCCGCGAGCGGCACGGCCACGAGCAGCACGGCCAGGACGACGGCCGATCGGCGGAGAGCGAGACGCATGGCGGACTCGGAGCGGGCGGGAGGCGTCTCGAAGGGGCGGTCGCGGCGTGGGCGGATCGGGCCCAAAGGTACGCCGCGCCGGGCCGTGCGGAGGGCGAAGACGAGCGCCCTGCCACGACTAGCTTCCCGCATCACACCGCCCCGCACCGGCCATGGAGACCGCGACCGACACCGCCGCCCGCCTCAGCGCGGATCTCAGATCCGCCACGGACATCCGGTCCGCCGAGGCGACCCGCCTCTCCGCGCGCCTCTCCGAGCGCATCCGCAGCGTCCCGCCGTCGGGCATCCGGCGCTTTTTCGAGATCGCGTCCACGATGGATCCCGACGCGCAGCCGCCGCTGATCTCGCTCGGCATCGGCGAGCCGGACTTCGTCAGCCCGCAGCCGATCATCGACGCGGCAAAGGCGAGCCTCGACGCCGGCCAGACCGGCTACACGGCCAACCTCGGCCTGCGCGACCTCCGCGACGCCATCGCCGAGGACCTCGAGGCGCGCTACGGCGTCACGTACGACCCGGCGAGCGAGATCGTCGTCACCATCGGCGCGAGCGAGGCGATGCAGGTCGCGATGCTCGCGCTGCTCGACCCCGGCGACGAGATCCTCATCCCCGAGCCCTGCTTCGTCGCCTACGGGCCCACGGCCCACTTCGCCGGCGCGACCATCGTCCCCGTCCCGACGCGCGTCGAGGACGACTTCCAGGTGAGCGCCGCCGACATCGAGGCGCGCATCACGCCGCGCACCAAGGCCCTCTTCCTCGGCTACCCCAACAACCCGACCGGGGCCGTCCTGCGCCGCGAGACCGTCGAGGCCATCGCCGACGTCTGCCGCCGCCACGACCTCTTCGTGCTCTCGGACGAGATCTACGACCGCCTCGTCTACGGCGACGCGCACGCGCGCGGCCACGTCTGCGTGCCCTCGCTCGACGGCATGTGGGAGCGGACCGTCCTGCTCGGCGGCTTCTCGAAGGGCTACGCCATGACGGGCTGGCGCATCGGCTACGCCTGCGCGCCGAAGCCGCTCATGGACCAGATCTACAAGGCGCACCAGTACATCGTCATGTCGGCCCCGACGATGGGGCAGGCGGGCGCGCTCGCAGGCATGCGCCACGCGCAAGGGGCCGTCGAGGCGATGCGCGTGGCCTACGACGAGCGCCGCCGCGTCATCGTGGACGGCCTGAGAGCGGCCGGCCTGCCGACGTTCGAGCCCGAGGGCGCGTTCTACGCCTTCCCGGACATCCGCCCGACGGGCCTCTCGTCCGAGGACTTCGCGCAGCAGCTGCTCCGCGAGGAGCACGTCGCGTGCGTCCCCGGCGACGCCTTCGGTCCCTCCGGCGCGGGCTTCCTGCGCTGCTCCTACGCGACGAGCCTGGACAACGTGCGCGAGGCCACGCGCCGCATCGCCGCCTTCGCCGAGCGCCGGATCGCCGACAACCGCCCGGCCTGACGCCGCCTATCTTTCCGGCGGATCTGCCGCTCCCGCCCATGCCCGCCGTCGCCGCTCGCACGCTCACGTTCACGCCAGACGAGTACGAAGCGTGGGAGCAGGACCAGCTCGAGCGCCACGAGTACCACTTCGGTGAGGTCTACGCCATGTCCGGAGGCACGTTCAGCCACGCGCGCGCCGTAGCGGCGCTCACCATCGCGCTCGGCAATGCGCTTCGCAGCACCGGTTGC
Source organism: Rubricoccaceae bacterium (assembly GCA_043789155.1). Lineage (GTDB taxonomy): Bacteria > Bacteroidota > Rhodothermia > Rhodothermales > Rubricoccaceae > DASVSE01. The sequence goes on from JAYWIE010000739.1 coordinate 3,004, forward strand.
GTCGTCGTCTCCGAGGCGATGCGCGTCGAAGTGCTCCGCGACCTCCAGTTCGTCTACCCCGACGTGACGGTCGTCTGCGGCGAGCCCGCCTTCCGGTCTCCGACCGAGACGACGCTCCAGAACCCGACCGTCGTCTGCGAGGTGCTCTCGCCCACGACGGCCCGCTACGACCGCGGCGAGAAGTTTGCCCTCTACCGCGGCGTGCCCTCGGTCCAGGCCGTCGTCTACGTGGACCCCGACGCGCGGACGGTCGAGCTTCGCCAGCGAACGGCGGCGGGCTGGGCCGTCGCGCCGCCCGTCTCCGAGGGGACGGTCGAGATCGGCGCGCTCGGCGTCGCGCTCTCGGTCGAGGACCTGCTCAGCCCCACCCGAGCCCGCTGATGGGCCGACGCCTTCACTCGCGCGCCCTGCGCGACGAGTTGGCCGCTGGTGACGCCTTCGGGCTGTCGGGCGCTGTCCCGGTGCGAAGAGCCGCGATGCTGGGTGCGGGGACACGTGCAGGTATGCAGCAAACCAGACGCAGTAACGGGAGATCGCGCCGCGGACCTATCTTCGCGCCTCTTCTCGCCTGACACGGTATGCGCTCGCTTCTTGCTCTCATCTTCCTGATGCCCGTCACCACGCTCGCTCAGGTCCGCACGTCCGACGCACCGAACGCACTGGCCGTCGGCGCGGCGCTGGGCTACGTCGCCGAGGTGGGCTGGAGCGGACCGGCCGTCGGGGCCGAGTTGGCGCTGGGGGCCGTCAGCGCGTCCGCGGCGCTGACGTTCCCGGGCGACGAGACGGGGCGGGCGTTCAGCCTCGCAGCCCTCGTGTACCCGGCCGGCCGGATGACCCCCGTGGCCGTCGCTCTGGGGGCCGAGTACGCCATCGTCGGCGGCGGTGGGCGGTCGTCCGCGTTTGTCGGGCCCGTCGCGTCGGTCTCGTACCGCCTCGTCCACGGGGCCGGCGGGTCGGTCATCCCCGAGGTGCTCGGTGGCATGCTGATTCCGATCGGAAACAGCTCGGGCGGTAACGTCGGGCTGCAAGTGGGGGCGACGGCTCGCGTGACGCTGGCGGCACCGTCGCCGTTTGGCGGCGCGCGGGTGTACGTCGCGCCCGCCGTGTCGCGATCCGTGGAACCTGGCGGCTTCGACGGCCCGGCCTACGCCGTGAGCGTCGAGGCCGGTATCACGGCCGACCTCTAGCCGGCGCTTCGGGTCAGAGCGGCGGCATCACGCGCGCGGCCAGCCACAGCACGAGCCCGGCGCGGAGCGTCCACGCAGCCGTCCGGATCCAGTTCGTCGCGACGAGCCGCGCCTGCACCTCGGCGTCGAAGCCGGCGGAGAGCGCGGTGTGCAGCGGCACCTGCAGGAACGCCGTCGACGCCCAGATGACGCCGATCAGGACGGCCCCGGCGACGACGGCCCACAGCGGGAACGCGGCCGGGCGGTCGAGGACGAGCCACACGGCCGTCGCCAGCTCCAGCACCATCGCCGGGCCGACGACGAACGTGATACGCTGCTGGTAGATGTCGGCGTACGTGCTCCACGCCTCGCGCCCGACCTGCGCGAAGCCGGGGTACTGCACGACCTGGACGGTCCAGATCACGCCGAACATGGTCAGCGTCGCGAGGAGGTGGAGCAGGAAGACGGTCCGGATCATCGGGCGAGGGCGTCTGCGACGGCCTCGGCCGCGTGACGCCCGGCGACGAGCGCGCCGTCGATGGAGCCGTTGCTGAGCCAGTCGCCGGTCATGAAGAGGGCGTCGCGGACGTGCAGCGGGCGCTCGGGCGGGTCGAGGCTCGGCAGGTCCGGCAGGGCGTGCGGGACGTGGTGGACGGTGAGCGTCCGCCACGCGCCGACCTGCGGGCCGAACCACGCCTGTATCTGCGCGCGCGCGGCGGCGTCGAGCGCGGCGTCGTCCGCGTCGGGCGTGCCGAGGATGGAGGCCGTCACGAGCGCCTGCCCGGCCGGGGCATAGCCCGGCGCGACGTTGGACATCACCTGCGCGTTGTTGACGGGCCCGCGGCCGTCGCCGTCGAGCATCAGCAGGCGCGCGCCGCTCGGCGCGGCGTCCGCGGCCCACGCGATCTGGACCGTGCCCTTCCAGCCGGGAACGGTGGTGTCCGGGACGAGCCCCGGCACGGCCGCGGCGTCGGTCGCGACGACGACGGCGCGGCAGGCGACGGTCTCACCGGACGCGAGGCGCAGGCTCGAGCCGTCCGGCGCGACGTGCGCGACGGGCGTGTTCAGCCGGACTGTCCCGGCCGGGAGGCGGTCTGCGAGCTGCTCGGGGATGGCCTGCATGCCGCGCGCGGGCACGGCCGCCTGCCCCTCGCCGAACATGCGGAAGTAGAACTCGAAGGCCCGGCTCGACGCGCCGAGGCGGCGGTCCAGCAGGACGCCGCCCAGGAAGGGGCGGAAAAAGCGGTCGATGAAGCGCTCCGAGAAGCCGTAGCGCGTCCGGAGCGCGGCGTCGGTCGTCGTCTCGGGGCGCTGAAAGAGGCTCGCCGGCGTGCCCCGCCCGACCGACGCGCGCAGCCCGAGCACCCGCACCTTGTCCGCGAGTGTCCCGACGCGCGCGAACAGCGTCGGCAGCAGCGAGGCGGGCTCGCGGAACGGGTCGCCGACGTGCTCGAAGCGGCCGGCGTGGCGCACGAGCGCGCCGGGCCCGAACGGCCGCAGGTCGAGCGCCGCGTAGTCCAGCACCGCCGTCGCCTCGGGGTAGGCCGTCAGGAACACCTGGAAGCCGCGGTCGACGAGGAAGCCGTCGACGGCGTCGGTCCGCACGCGCCCGCCGACGGCGTCGGACGCCTCGAAGACCGTACAGGCGATGCCGGCCTGCCCGAGCGCGCGAGCGCACGCGAGGCCCGCTAGCCCGGCCCCGACGATGGCGACGGGCAGCGCCTCGCCG
>JAYWIE010000740.1:0-1692 GCA_043789155.1 Rubricoccaceae bacterium
CCGAGCATCGCCGCGCGCGCCCGCGTCCGGGCGGCGCACGCGCTGCCGGAGCGCTACCTCTTCTACCCGGCGCAGTTCTGGCCCCACAAGAACCACCTGCGCCTCGTGCAGGCGGTCGCGCTGCTGCGCGAGCGGGGCGAGCGCGTGCACCTCGTGCTCTCGGGCGCGCACACGGGCACGCACCGCGAGCGGGCCTACGAGCAGATGATGCGCGAGGCCGCCCGCCACCGCGTCGAGGCGCAGGTCCACGTTCTCGGCTACGTCGCCAACGCCGACATGTCGGCGCTCTACGCCGAGGCCGCCGGCGTCGTGATGCCGACGTTCTTCGGGCCGACCAACATCCCGGTCGTCGAGGCGTGGGCCTTCGGCAAGCCGCTGCTGACGAGCGACATCCGCGGCGTCCGCGAGCAGGTCGGCGACGCCGGGCTGCTCGTGGACCCGTCGTCGGTCGAGGCGCTCGCCGAGGGCGTGCGCCGGCTCTGGACCGACGACGCGCTCGCGGCCGACCTCGCCGCGCGCGGCCGGGCGCGCCTCGCCCGCCGCGACCCCGCGGCGTTCGACCGGGGCGTCGCTGAAGCCGTCGCTGAGGCGACCGCGCGCGTCCTCTCTGGCGACGCCCCCTTCTCCGGCCGCCGGGCTCCGCGCACGCGATGACCCACCCCGCAGCCGACCCGGCCGGTTCGGCCACGCCCGCCCCGGCGTTCCCCGTCGAGACGTTCGTCCACGACGGGACCGTCGTGGCGCTCGTCGTCCGGGCCGGGGCGCGGCCGGCCGCGACGGCCTTCGCGACGGCCGCCGAGGCGACGCTCCAGCTCGGCTTCATCGTCTCGCCGGCCGGCCGCGAGATCCCGCGCCACGTCCACCTCCCGCCCGTCCGGACCGTCACGCGCTCGGCCGAGGTCCTCGTCGTCGAGTCGGGCGCGTGCGAGATGGACCTCTTCGGCGACGACCTCACGCCCGTCGCGACGGTCGCGCTGCGCGCGGGCGACGTGGCGCTGCTGCTCGCCGGCGGCCACGGCTTCCGGATGACCGAGCCGACGGTCCTGCTCGAGGTCAAGCAGGGGCCGTACCCCGGCCCGAGCGAGAAGCGCCACTTCTAACGCCGCCATGCCCGACGCGCTCGCCCGCATCCCCGTCAACGAGCCGCACCTCGGCGGCAACGAGCTCGCCTACGTCACCGAGTGCGTCGAGACCGGCTGGGTGTCGTCGGCCGGGCGCTTCGTGGACGCCTTCGAGGCCGGCTGGGCCGGCTACTGCGGCCGCCGCCACGGCGTCTCGGTGACCAACGGCAGCGCCGCGCTCGAGGCCGCCGTCGCCGCGCTCGGCCTCGGCCCCGGCGACGAGGTCCTCGTGCCCACGTTCACCATCGTCTCGTGCGCGCAGGCCGTCGTCTACGCCGGGGCCACGCCCGTCCTCGTCGACGCCGACCCGGCGACGTGGACGATGGACGTCGCCGCGGCCGAGGCGGCCGTCACCGACCGCACGCGGGCCGTGATGCCGGTCCACATCTACGGCCACCCCGTCGAGATGGGGCCGCTGCTCGCGCTCGCCGCGCGCCACGGCCTCGCCGTGATCGAGGACGCCGCCGAGGCCCACGGGGCCGAGGTCCTCGTCGCCGGGCCGAACGGCGCGGCGTGGCGGCGCTGCGGCAGCTTCGGCGACGTGTCCACGTTCAGCTTCTACGCCAACAAG
>JAYWIE010000741.1:0-1692 GCA_043789155.1 Rubricoccaceae bacterium
CTCACCGCGACGCTCGACGGCGAGGCCGGGGCCGTCCTCGTCCAGGACGACGTCTCGGGCGACGGCGCGCCGCCGGCCGCCTTCCACATCATCACCCGCTCGGACCTCATCGCGGCCCTCGCCGCCGCCGGCCGCCAGCGCGGAGCCGCCTGAGCGCAGGACGCCTCCCCCGTCTCACCCGCTTTCCCACCCGCTTTCTACATGGACCCGCAGCCGCAGGACGGAGCCCTCCAGATCGAACTCGACGAGTCGGTCGCCGAGGGCGTCTACACCAACCTCGTCATGATCGCGCACAACCCCGAGGAGTTCGTGCTGGACTTCATCCGCGTGCTGCCGGGCGTGCCCAAGGCGCGCGTCAAGAGCCGCGTCGTGGTCACGCCGGGCCACGCCAAGCGCCTGCTCGCGGCCCTCGCGGACAACCTCCACAAGTACGAGCAGCAGTACGGCGAGATCGGCGAGCCGCACCCCGAGCCGCAGGGCATGTTCACGATCCCCGGCGGCGAGGCGTAGGCGGGGCCAGCACGACGGCGTCGCGAAAGACAACCCGTAGGGCCACAGCATGCTGTGGCCTTCTCACCGCGACGCTCGGCAGGGCCACAGCATGCTGTGGCCCTACCACCCGACCCGGTCGTCACCCGACCCGGTCGAAGCCGGCGTAGCGCGCGAGACGCTCGGGCAGCACGACCGAGCCGTCCGCCTGCTGCCCGTTCTCAAGCAGCGCGGCCACGATGCGCGGCAGCGCCAGGGCCGAGCCGTTGAGCGTGTGGACCGGCTGCGGTTTCCCGCCGCCCTCCGGGCGGAAGCGGATGCCAGCGCGCCGCGCCTGGAACGCCTCGAAGTTGGACACCGACGACACCTCGAGCCACCGGCCCTGGCCCGCGCTCCACACCTCGAGGTCGTACTTCTTGGCCGGCGTGAAGCCGAGGTCGGACTCGCACATCAGCAGCCGGCGGTACGGCAGCCCGAGCGCGCGGATCGCCCGCTCGGCGTCCTCCCGGAGCGATTCCAGCGCGTCGTAGCTCGTGTCCGGGTGAACGAAGCGGACGAGCTCGACCTTGTCGAACTGGTGCAGCCGGTTCAGCCCGCGCACCTCCTTGCCGTACGAGCCCGCCTCGCGGCGGAAGCAGGGCGTGTGCCCGGCGACCATCACCGGCAGGGCCGCCGCGTCGAAGATCTCGTCTCGGTAGAGGTTCGTCAGCGGCACCTCGGCCGTCGGAACAAGGTATAAACTAGTCAATTTTTGAAGATCGCGAAGCGACTTGGCAGAAGATTCTATAAAAATTTTAGTAGAAAGAGGGTTTTTAAATCGTGGATCAGTCTCGACGCTTTGTGCATAGGTCTCTAGAGTCGTGGCACCAGCACCGGCATGCTCACCATCTAAACCAGGTAGATAAGTTTCATAAGTTTTATACATCTGGCCCTCCTTGTCGGGCAACTGGCCCGTGCCGAGCGCGCTCGCCTCGTTGACGAGCAGCGGCGGCTGGACCTCCGTGTAGCCGCCCTCGGCCGCGAGGTCGAGGAAGAGCGCGATGAGTGCGCGCTGGAGGCGGGCACCCTTGCCGGTGTAGAACGGGAAACCCGCGCCGGTAACCTTCGTGCCCCGCTCGAAGTCGACGAGTCCATGCGCCTGCGCGATCTCCCAGTGCGGCTTCGCGTCGAAGTCGAACGTCGGGTGCTCGCCCCACTCGAAGA
>JAYWIE010000742.1:0-5862 GCA_043789155.1 Rubricoccaceae bacterium
ACTCGGGATGCTCGCCGTGTACGCCGTGCAGCGGCTCCAGGGCGGGCTCCCGCTCAACCCGATGGCCCTCGGGGCGGTCACGCCGGACTCGGCCTTCAACACGGCCGCCTCGTTCGCGTCCAACACGAACTGGCAGGGCTACGGCGGCGAGACCACGATGAGCTACCTCAGCCAGATGCTCGGGCTGACGGTCCAGAACTTCGTCTCGGCCGCGACCGGGATTGCCGTCCTCGTCGCCCTCATCCGGGGGATCACGCGCCGCGAGACGCGCGAGCTCGGCAACTTCTGGGTGGACATGACGCGGAGCACGCTCTACATCCTGCTCCCGCTGTCGCTCGTGCTCGCCGTCGTCCTCGTCGGGACCGGCGTCGTGCAAACGTTTGACGCCTACCATACCGTCGAGACCGTCCAGGCGGGCGTCGACGGGGCGGCCGGCGGCCGGCAGACCATCGCCGTCGGGCCGGCGGCGAGCCAGGTCGCCATCAAGCAGCTCGGGACCAACGGCGGCGGGTTCTTCAACACGAACTCGGCCCACCCGCTCGAGAACCCGACGCCGCTCTCGAACTGGCTCCAGATGCTGGCCATCCTGCTTCTCCCGGCCGGCCTGTGCGTCACGTTCGGGAAGATGGTTGGCAGCACGCGGCAGGGCTGGGCCCTCTTCGCGGCCATGTTCGTGATCCTCGCCCCGCTCATGTTCGCCACGGCCGCGTTCGAGTCCGGGACGACGCCCGGGATCGAGGCGGCGGGCTCGGTCGCCGCGGGCGGGGGCAACATGGAGGGCAAGGAGGTCCGGTTCGGGATCGCCAACTCGGCGGCCTGGGCGACGGCCACGACGGCCGCCTCGAACGGGTCCGTCAACGCGATGCACGACTCGTTCACGCCGCTCGGTGGGCTCGTCCCGATGCTGCTCATGCAGTTTGGCGAGGTCGTCTTCGGCGGCGTCGGCTCGGGGCTCTACGGGATGCTCGTCTTCGCCATCATCGCCGTCTTCGTGGCAGGCCTCATGGTCGGCCGGACGCCCGAGTTCATGGGCAAGAAGATCGAGGCGTTCGAGATCAAGATGGCGGCCGTCGTCATCCTCGCCCCGTGCCTCACGGTCCTCGTCTTCACGGCGGTCGCCGTCGCGACCGAGGTGGGCCGGGCGACGGTCTTCAACCCTGGCGCGCACGGCTTCTCCGAGGTCCTCTACGCCTTCACGTCGATGGGCAACAACAACGGGAGCGCGTTCGCCGGGCTCGGCACCAACAACCCGTTTTACAACGCGACGGGGGCCATCGCGATGCTGGTCTCCCGGTTCTGGATCATCGTCCCCGTCCTCGGGATCGCGGGGAGCCTCGCCGGCAAGCGGTTCACGCCGCCCTCGGCGGGGACCCTCCCGACGGCGAGCCCGCTCTTCGTCGCGATGCTGCTCGGCGTCGTCGTCGTCGTCGGCGCGCTCACGTTCGTCCCGGCGCTCGCGCTCGGGCCGATCGTCGAGCACCTCCAGATGATCGGGGCGCAGTAGCCCACCGGTGGGGCGGCACTGCCTCACCGGATCTACTGCCCCCTGTCCTTTCAACACCGGCCGGTCTCCCCGGCACCCGACACGCTCCAATGGCCACCGACGACACGCAGACCGTTCCGACCAAGCGCCCGCTCTTCGACCCCGCCATCGTGCAGGCCGCCGCCGCCGCGGCGTTCGCGAAGCTGGACCCGCGGCACCAGATCCGCAACCCCGTCATGTTCGTCGTCCTCGTCGGGTCCGTCCTGACGACCGTCCTGGCCATCCTCGCGCTCATGGGGCGCGGCGAGGCCGGGCAGGCGACCGGGTTCGTCGTCGCCGTCGCGCTATGGCTCTGGTTCACGGTTCTCTTCGCCAACTTCGCCGAGGCGATGGCCGAGGGGCGGGGCAAGGCGCAGGCCGAGGCCCTCCGCGCGACCCGCAAGACGACGATGGCCAAGAAGCTCGACGACCCCCGCGACCATGTCTCAATCGAGATGGTGTCGTCGTCGAGCCTCCGTGTGGGCGACTTCGTGTACGTCGTCGCCGGCAACCTCATCCCCGCCGACGGCGAGGTCGTCGAGGGCGTGGCGAGCGTCAACGAGGCCGCCGTCACGGGCGAGTCGGCCCCGGTGATCCGCGAGGCCGGCGGCGACCGCTCCAGCGTGACCGGCGGCACGTCCGTGCTCTCGGACTGGCTCGTCGTCCGCGTGAGCTCCAACCCCGGCGAGTCCTTCCTCGACCGCATGATCGGGCTCGTCGAGGGTGCCAAGCGCCAGAAGACGCCCAACGAGATCGCGCTCGACATCCTGCTCGCCGCGCTCACGATCATCTTCCTGCTCGTCTGCGTGACGCTGCTCCCGTTCTCGCAGTACGCCGTCGCCGAGGCCGGCTCGGGCACGCCCGTTACGGTCACGGTCCTCGTCGCGCTCCTCGTGTGCCTCATCCCGACGACCATCGGCGGACTGCTCTCCGCCATCGGCATCGCCGGAATGGACCGCATGATCCAGGCCAACGTCATCGCGACGTCCGGCCGGGCCGTCGAGGCCGCCGGCGACGTCGACGTCCTCCTGCTCGACAAGACGGGCACGATCACGCTCGGCAACCGGCAGGCGACGGCCTTCCTGCCCGCACCGGGCGTGACCGAGGAGGAGCTCGCGGACGCGGCCCAACTCTCCAGCCTCGCCGACGAGACGCCCGAGGGCCGGAGCATCGTCGTGCTCGCCAAGGAGCGGTTTCAGATCCGCGAGCGCAACGTCGAGGAGATCGGGGCCACGTTCGTCCCGTTCACGGCCCAGACCCGGATGTCGGGCGTCGACCTCTCCACGGGCGATGGTGGGCCGGCCACGGCCCACACGCCGCGCGTCATCCGCAAGGGTGCCGTCGACGCCGTCACGCGCTACATCGGCGAGAACGGCGGGACGATGCCGCCCGAGACGGTCCGCGACGTCGAGACGGTCGCAAAGTCCGGCGGGACGCCACTCGTCGTGACGGACGGCGGGCGCGCCCTCGGGGTCGTCCAGCTCAAGGACATCGTCAAGGGCGGCATCCGCGAGCGCTTCGCGGAGCTGCGCCTCATGGGCATCAAGACGGTCATGATCACGGGCGACAACCCGCTGACGGCCGCTGCCATCGCGGCCGAGGCCGGCGTCGACGACTTTCTGGCCGAGGCGACGCCCGAGAACAAGCTCGCCCTCATCCGCGAGTACCAGACCGGCGGCCGGCTCGTCGCCATGACCGGCGACGGGACGAACGACGCGCCCGCGCTCGCTCAGGCCGATGTCGCCGTCGCGATGAACTCGGGCACGCAGGCGGCCAAGGAGGCCGCCAACCTCGTCGACCTCGACTCGAACCCGACCAAGCTCATCGAGATCGTCGAGATCGGCAAGGGGCTGCTGATGACGCGCGGCGCGCTCACGACGTTCTCGATCTCGAACGACGTCGCCAAGTACTTCGCGATCATCCCGGCCGCCTTCGCGACGACGTACCCGGCGCTCAACGCGCTCAACGTGATGGGCCTCGCGACGCCGGCCTCGGCCATCCTCTCGGCCGTCATCTTCAACGCCCTCGTGATCGTGTTCCTGATCCCGCTCGCGCTCCGCGGCGTGGCCTACCGCAAGACAAGCGCAGCCAACCTGCTCCGGACGAACCTGCTCGTCTACGGCCTCGGCGGACTCGTCGTCCCGTTCATCGGGATCAAGGTCATCGACCTGATTCTCGTCGCGCTCGGCGCGGCGTGAACGGGTTGAGGGTTGAGAGGAGAAGGGGTTGAGGGGGAATGCCTCCTTGAATCCGCCAGTCCGTCCCGTTCCATCCTCCCAACCCACCAACCCCTCCACCTCTCAACCCATGATGTCCCATCTCCGCCCCGCGCTCGTCCTGCTCGGGCTGTTTACGCTCCTGACCGGCCTCGTCTACCCGGCCGTCGTGACGGGCATCGCGCAGGTCGTCTTCCCGGCCCAGGCCAACGGGAGCCTCGTCCGCGAAGGCGAGCGGACCGTCGGCTCGGCCCTCGTCGGGCAGGAGTTCGCCCCGAACCCGGCGTACGTCTGGGGCCGCCCCTCCGCGACGAGCCCTGCGCCGTACACGGCCTTCGACGGCGGGACCGCGACGGGCTCCTCGGGCTCGAACCTCGGCCCGACGAACCCGGCCCTCGCCGAGGCGACGGCCGCCCGAGCCGCCCTCCTCCGCGCCGCCGATCCGGGCAACGCAGCGCCGGTCCCGGTCGACTTGGTGACGGCCTCGGGCTCGGGCCTCGACCCACACGTCTCGCCGGCTGGCGCGGCCTACCAGGTCGCCCGTGTCGCCCGGGCCCGTAGGATGGACATTGCGGCCGTCCAGCGCCTCGTCGCCGAGCACACCGAGGGGCGGACGCTCGGGCTCCTCGGCGAGCCGCGCGTGAACGTGCTCGCCCTCAACCTCGCCCTGGACCGCGCCGCGCCCGCCCGGCCGGCCGCCACAGCCCCGGCCATCGCACCCTAAGCATGGACTCGGCCCGCCCAGACCCCGACGCGATTCTTCGCCGGCTCCAGGTCGATGAGGAGACTGCCGGCCGCGACACCTCCGGCCGCCGCGGGCGGCTCAAGGTGTTCCTCGGCATGTCGGCCGGTGTGGGCAAGACGTTCGAGATGCTCCGCGAGGCGCTCGACCTCAAAGACCGCGGCATCGACGTCGTCGCGGGGTACGTCGAGCCGCACGGCCGCGTCGAGACCGAGCGGATGATCGACGGGCTCGAGGCGCTCCCGCACCGCGAGGTCCTGTACGGAGGCATCACGGTCCGCGAGTTCGACCTCGACGCGGCGCTCGCCCGGCGGCCGGCCGTCTGCCTCGTCGACGAGCTCGCCCACTCGAACGCCGAAGGGAGTCGGCATCCGAAGCGCTGGCAGGACGTCGAGGAACTGCTCGGGGCGGGCATCGACGTTTACACGACGGTCAACGTCCAGCACGTCGAGAGCCTCACCGACGTCGTCGCGCGGATCACGGGCGTCGTCGTGCGCGAGACGGTTCCGGACCGCGTCGTAGAGGAGGCGGATGCGGTCGAGGTCGTCGACGTCGCTCCGGGCGAGCTGGTCCGCCGGCTCGACGCGGGCAAGATCTACCCGCCGGACCGGGCCCGGCAGGCCCGCCAGGGGTTCTTTAAGGAGGAGAACCTCACGGCGCTCCGCCAGATCGCCCTCCGGTTCGTGGCCGACCGCGTCGACGCCCGGATGGAGACGCTCCGCCGGGCCGGCTCGGGCGGCCAGACGTGGGCCGCGCGCGAGCGGGTCCTCGTGTGCGTGAGCCCGAGCCCGGCCGCGCCCGGCCTCGTCCGGGCCGCGAAGCGTCTGGCCGGCGGGCTCCAGGCTCCGCTCTACGCCGTCTTCGTCGAGCCCCCGGCCGGGCTCGCCGACGCCGCCCGCGTCCGCGTCGACGAGACCATGCGGATGGCCGAGGCGCTCGGGGCGACGACGGCCGTCGTCGGCGGGCTCCGGCCGGTCGACGCGGTCCTCGACTACGCCCGGCGCGAGAACGTGACCCGGATCGTCGTCGGGAAGCCGACACACCCGAAGTGGCGCGACCGCCTCGGCGGGTCGTTCCTCGACGCCATCGTCCGCGAGAGCGGGCCCGTCGAGGTCCTCGTGACGGCCGGCGAGCGCCTCGACGGGGTGCCGGCGGCGGTACGCCGCGAGCGCGTCGTTCGGCGGCGGTCCCCCGCGGCGCACTACGCCCTCGCGGCGGGTGCCGTCGCGCTCGTCGTCGGCGCGGCGCTCCCGTTCTACGCGTCGTTCGAGCTCGCCGACGTGGCGATGCTCATGCTCCTGGCCGTCCTCGGCGTGGCCGTGCGGCTCGGGCGGGGCCCAAGCGCGCTCGCCGCAGTGCTCGCCGCGCTGGCGACCAACTTC
>JAYWIE010000743.1:0-1685 GCA_043789155.1 Rubricoccaceae bacterium
CCGTCGCGCGGGCGACGTAGACGCCCGGTGCCCACCCCGAGACGTCGAGCAGCAGCGGCGCGCCGGCGCGCGCCGCGCCCGACGCCACGCGCCGGCCGAGCGCGTCGACGACCTCGACCGTGGCTGCCTCGCCGACCTCGACCGTCACCGACGTCTGCGCCGGGACCGGGTACGCCCGCAGCCCACGTACCGCCGCACCCGCCGGCACCTCCTCGCCCGCCACCGGGCGCGTCCCGTACGTCGTGCCTCCGACGACGGCGTACACCAGATCAGAAGAATGCCGGTAGCACCACGGTGGGCTGAAGCATCCACGGGACTGGCTGTTCAAGTCGGTCATCTTCCCGACGAGATCGCCGAACGTCTGGATGCGTGAGGTCGAGTACGAGCAAATGCCATCGAAATAGCTGTGACGCCCCGTCGCGTTCATCGTGTACGTCTGCCCTCCGATATCGACCGAGGATGGACCCAGAAGCGGAGTGGGGGGAGTATCAGGCGCAAACAAGTTGATACAGCGCATCACATCGCCTGAGAAAACGCCATTGAAGACGCCGCCGAACGCGACAGGGACCGCGAGACGCCCCCTCGAGAGAACTGTGCCTGACGGTGTCAGCCGGGTGCATCCGACTACCCGGCCCGACCGCCCGGCAACCATCGTGTCCCGTATCACATTCGTCCGGAGGTATTCCGTCGGCTCCGCCGGGAGTGTGCAACTGGATGTGGCATAGGATTCGACGCTCCGCTCCGCGTACATCCACGTGTCCCCCACCGCCAACGGCCGAAACGGGACGTCCTGCGCCGAGGCAGACGTCCAGACGAGTGCGAGCGAGACGAGTGCGAGCGTGCGCATCACGGTAGGGTCAGGAAGACGTATCAGCATACGTCTTTTCCGCGTTCGCCGGTGCCGACGCACTCACAGGCACGGACGTTTTCGCGCGCGGCCCAGCCCGGCCGTCAGGCCCGCACGTGCTCCACGCTCCCGTCGGCCCGCCCGACGAGGACGTCCGTCGCTAGGCCGAGGAAGAGGCCGTGGCCGAGCACGCCCGGAGTCGTGTCGATGGCGACCGAGACGGCCGCGGCGTCCGCGAGGCCGCCCGGGAAGCGGGCGTCGAGGATCCACAGGCCCTGGTCCGTCACGAGCGGGCCGTCCTTGGCGACGGCCATCCGGAGCACGGGCACGGCCCCGAGCCCGCGCAGCGTCCGCGCGACGGCCGGCATCGCGAGCGGCAGCACCTCGACCGGGACCGGCATCGTCGTCCCGAGCCGGGCGACGCGCTTCGAGGCGTCGGCGAGGACCACGAAGCGGGCGGCGAGCGCCGCCACGACCTTCTCGCGCACGTGCGCCCCGCCGCGCCCCTTGACGAGGTTCAGGCCCGGGTCGACCTCGTCAGCCCCGTCGAGCGCGACGTCGAGCGCGGGCACGCCGGGCGCGAGCGCGTCGAGGCCGAGGTCGTCGATGCTCAGCAGCGGCACGCCGTGCTGCCGCGCGAGCCGCTCGGCCGCGAACGACGTCGGCACGCCGGCCACGCGCAGGCCGTCCTCGCGGACGCGCCGGCCGAGCGCGGCGATCGCGAAGGCCGTCGTCGAGCCGGTCCCGAGGCCGAGCCGCATGCCGTCGGTGACGAGCGCGGCCGCGGCCTCGCCGGCGGCCTGCTTGGCGAGGTCCTGGTCGGTCATGAGGCGCGGGA
>JAYWIE010000744.1:0-1683 GCA_043789155.1 Rubricoccaceae bacterium
GGACGCCCTCGCGGGCCGCGACGGCCTGTCGCTCGCAGGCCTCGCCGAGGCGCTCGGACGGGCGTCCGCGCCTGCGAGCCTGCTCCGGCGCATGAGCGACGCCGGGGCTGTGACGGTCCAGAGCGAGATGCAGGCGGCGCGCGCCCGGCCGCTCGTCGCAAAACATCTGCGCCTGACGCCAGGAGGGACGGCCGCGGCGACGGGCGCGAAGCAGCAGGCGCTGCTGGACGTGCTCGCCCGCGGCCCGCAGCGGCAGTCCGACGCGCTCCGCGAGGCCGGCGCGTCCGCCTCGACCGCCGCGTCGCTCGCGCGCCTCGGCCTCATAGATGTCTACGACGCCGACGTCGAGCGCCGCGCCGACGGCCTCGACGACGGTGCGCGCGCTGACCCGCCGCCGGCACTCGACCTGCACCCGGCCCAGGTCGCCGCGCTCGACGCCATCGTCGGGGCCGTCGAGGCGCACACGCCGGCGACGTTCCTGCTCGACGGCGTCACGGGCTCGGGCAAGACCGAGGTCTACCTCCGCGCCCTGCGCGCGTGCCTCGACGCGGGCCGGACCGCCCTCGTGCTCGTGCCCGAGATCGCGCTCACGCCGCAGACCGTCCGCCGCTTCACGGCCCACTTCCCCGGGCGCGTCGCCGTGATGCACAGCCGCATGAGCCCCGGCGAGCGCCTCGACGCGTGGACGCGCATCCGCTCGGGCCGGTACCCGGTCGTCGTCGGGCCGCGCTCGGCCGTCTTCGCGCCCGTCGAAAACCTCGGGCTCGTCGTGGTGGACGAGGAGCACGAGGCGAGCTACAAGCAGTTCGACCCGGCCCCGCGCTACCACGCCCGCGACGTCGCCGTGATGCGCGCGCACCGGGCGGGTGCCGTGTGCGTGCTCGGCTCGGCCACGCCGAGCCTCGAGACGGTCGCCAACGTGCGCGCGGGCAAGTACGCGCGCCTCGCAATGGCCGAGCGGGTCCCGGTGAACGGCCGCGAGCCGGCCCCGCTGCCGCCGGTCCGCGTCGTGGACCTCACGCGCGAGCGCGAGGTGCGCCGGCTCAAGGGCGCGCTCTCGCACCCGCTGCGCGAGGCGATGCAGGCGCGGCTGGACCGCGGCGAGCAGACGATCCTGCTCCAGAACCGCCGCGGCTACGCGCCCGTGCTGCAGTGCGAGGACTGCGGCTTCGCACCGATGTGCCGCGACTGCGCCGTCTCGCTCACGGTCCACAAGCCGACGCGCAACCTCAGGTGCCACACGTGCGGCCGCGCCGAGCGGATCCCGCCGGCGTGCCCGAGCTGCGGCGGATTTGACCTGCGGCAGTTAGGAGCCGGTACGCAGCGCGTCGAGGAGGAGATCGCCGACGTCTTCCCCACGGCCCGCGTCCTCCGGATGGACCTCGACACGACGACGCGCCGCGGCGCGCACCGCACGCTCCTCGACGCCTTCGGCCGCGGCGAGGCCGACATCCTGCTCGGGACGCAGATGGTCGCCAAAGGCCTCGACTTCCCGCGCGTGACGCTCGTCGGCGTCGTCGACGCGGACACGGGGATGCTGCTGCCGGACTTCCGCGCCGCCGAGCGCGCGTTCCAGCTGCTCGCGCAGGTCGCCGGCCGCGCCGGCCGCCACGACCTCCCCGGCGAGGTGCTCCTGCAGACGCGCAACCCGGACCACCCGGCGGTCCGGTTCGCGCTCGCCCA
>JAYWIE010000745.1:0-1679 GCA_043789155.1 Rubricoccaceae bacterium
CGCGTCGCCGCGCGCGCCGAGCACGACGCCAGGGCGGTAGGAGAGCGCCGGCGTCACGTTGACCCGCACCTCTCCGCCGCGCCGTGCGCCCGAGGCGTCGAAGTGCTGGAGGATGACCCCGCCGCCCTGCGGGCCGGCCCCGAGCCACACGGCCGTGAAGGTGCCGCCGGGGTTCATCGCCACGGCAGGGTAGAACTGCGCGCCGGTCAGCGTCGTGTTGACGCGCGTCTCGCCGCCGACGGCCGCGCCGGTGGGGCCGTAGCGCTGCATGAGGACGTCAAACTGATCAGGGTCGGTGTTGACGTTGCGGTTGTCGTCCTGCCACACGACGACGGCGTTGCCGGCGGCGTCGATGGCGGCGTCGGGGTGGCTTTGGTAGTAGGGCCGGCGCGTGTTGGCGGCGAGGTCGCCGGTGCGGAAGAAGCCGTCGGGCGCGACGCGGCGGGCGTAGACGTCGCCGGGGAAGCTGAGCGTGATGCCGTCGGCCCACGTGGCGACGACCTCGCCGGCGGCGTTGGCCGCGACGCGGGCGTAGGCCTGGTTGTTCTGTCCGGTGGAGGCGCTGAACGGGACCGTAGGCCCGAGCGGCATCCGGGCGGCATCGAAGCGCCGCATGACGAGTCGCGTGGCCGCAGTGCGTCCGTCGCTCCACACGACGGTGGTGACGCCGGCCCCATCTGTGGCGACGGCGGGCAGGAATTGAGCCTCTGTCGCTTCCGACACGGCGAACGGCCCGGTGGCCGGCATGCCGTCGGCGTGGTACGAGCGCGCCTTGATAGGCCCCTCGTTCCATACCGTGACGAACTCGCCCGATGTAGTCATCGCCACATCGGGCCTCCCGCCACTCGTGCTGACGACGAACTCGCCGTTTTGGGGCACGGGGGCCTGCGCGCGCACGGCCGGCGCGAGCAGCGCGGCTGTGGTCACGAGGAGGGCGGTGAGCTGGTTCATGGCGGGCAGGGAGCGTTTGCGGGCAAGCTCGACCATCCACGTCCCGGGGCAACGAGAGTCAGACGAATTCATACTTGAGCGCTCGGTCGGATGACACGGGGCACTTGTTTGTGCCCCCCCTGATGTGTGTTGATTTATACGTTTGCTGCTTCTCCATGACGCTCCCCCATCCCGCCTCGACCGCATGAACGCAACGCTCACCCCGCGCGGCTCCGTCGCCGAGCCCGTCGACGCCTCCCTCGGCGTCCCGGCCCTCGTCCATCTCGCCACACCCGTCGACCAAGCCGTCTACACCCTCGCCGACGGCCGCGTCTACCGCTACGACGCTGCGGCCTCGCAGGCGAACCCGGATGAGTTCCCCGTCCTCCCTTCCCGCGGTAGCGCTCGGGGCGGCACGGCCATCCGGTGGTTCAATCCCAAGCCGCCGGACCCTAATGTGCTCCTCGGCATGTTCTTCCTCGTCCACGACGCCGGCACGCTGCGGCCCGAGTGGTACGGCTCGACGGCCGACCTCGGCGACGCCGTCCAGACGCACGCTGTGCTCGCCTACATCCTGAGCATCCTCGGCGGGCGGACGCTGCGGCTGCGCGCGCGGATCTACAGCATCGTGGCCGGGCTGTTCTACGATGGCACAGGGAGCGTCGAGGGTGAGGGCACGAACCTCAACGACCAAACGCGGCTGCTGCTGACGCAGCCGGCGGACTACGTGCTCAAGATGCGAGGCCAGG
>JAYWIE010000746.1:0-1678 GCA_043789155.1 Rubricoccaceae bacterium
ATCTGAGGCGGTCCGCATCCGCGAGGCCGTCCGTGCCCGGGAGCACGCCCGCGGCCGTGTCCACGACGACGCGGACGTGGCCGGCGTCGGTGAACTTGAGCGCGTTGCCGACGAGGTTGGTCAGGATGCGGCCGAGGCAGGCGCGGTCGAGCGCGGCGACGGCCGGGCCATCGGCGACGACGTCGAGGGCGATGCCGCGGCGCGTGGCGAGCACGCGGAGCGCGTCGGCGGTGCGGTGTGCCTCGGCGGCGACGTCGACCGGGCGGAGGTCCGGGCAGACGCCGTCGGCCTCGAGCTGCGCGAGGTCGAGGACCGAGTTGAGCGTGTCCAGCAGGCGCTGCCCGCTCGTCGTGATCGAGGCGACGTAGGGCCGCTGCTCGTCCGCGACCTCGTCGGCGAGCATCTCGGCGTAGCCGAGGATGCCCGTGAGCGGCGTCCGGATCTCGTGGCTCATGTTGGCCAGGAAGGCGCTCTTGAGGCGGACCATGGTCTCGGCCTCGGCGCGGCTGGCCTCGGCGAGCTCGCGCGCGGCGACGAGGTCGGCCTCGAACTGCTTGCGCTCGGTCACGTCCTCGCCCGAGTGGTAGACCGTCACGGCCCCGTCGGGCAGGGGCTCGCCGACGCGGGCGCGGTGCCGGAGCCAGCGCTGCTGCCCGTCGCGGGTGACGACGCGCGCCTCGACGGTCGCCTCGCCGCCGCGCGTGAGCGCGCCGAGGGCCGCGCGGACGTCCGCGAGCGAGCCGGGGTGGAGCAGGCCGCGAAGGCCGTCCGGGGCGAGCACGGCCTCGGGTGCGAGGCCGGTGAGGCGCTCGAAGGCGTCCGTGGCCCACACCACGGCGCGCGTCCCGTCGGGGCGGCGTCGGACGGCGAAGGCGTAGTCGCTCGTGAGGTCGGCGAGGGCGCGGTAGCGGACCTCGGAGTGGCGCAGGGCCCGCTCGGCCGCCGCCCGCTCGCTGCGCTCGACGGCGAGCGCGGCCGCGTCGGCGAGCGCGGCCGCGTACTCGGCCTCGGCCTCGGTCCACGGCTCGTCGGCAGACGCGCGGTGCAGCACCACCATCCCAACCACGGCCTCGCCGCGGCGGACGGGCGCGGCGAGGACGGCGCAGGTGCCGCAGGCGTCGAAGAAGGCGCGGGCCGAGCCGAGGCGCGGGTCCCCGGCGACGTCGTCGATGGCGAGCACGCGCGCGCCGTCGGGCAGGTCCGCGGCCGCCGCCAGGAGCGCGTCGGGCAGCGGCCCATCCGGGCACGCGGCCGGGTGGCCCGCCGCCGCGCGGCGCGCCATGCGGTCGCCATCGAGCAGCCAGACCGACGCCCCGTCGACGCCGGCTGTCTCGCAGGCGAGCTCGGCCGTGCGGCCGGCGTGGTCGGCGGCGTCGTCGAGGCGCGCGAGCTCGACGAGCGCGCTCTGCCGGGCGAGGGCCTGCTGCGCGGCGTCGGCGAGGGCGTCGTCGTGGTGCTTGCGCTCGGTGACGTCCTGGAAGGCCCCGACGAGCCCGAGCGGCGCGCCGGCGGCGTCGTGCCACGGGTAGGCGTGGTTCTCGACCCAGCGCGTCTCGCCCGCGCGGGTGCGGATGCGGTAGGCGGCGTGGTAGTGCGTCGCGCCCGGGACGGCGTGGTGCGCGAGGCCGTCGCCGGCGTAGACGGTGCGGGCCTCGACGAGCGCGTCGAAGCCGCCGGC
>JAYWIE010000747.1:0-1677 GCA_043789155.1 Rubricoccaceae bacterium
CTGGACGGGCAGCGCCGCGAGCTCCTCGGCCGAGACCGAGGCCTGGCTCGACGTGAGGTCGCGCTGGACGATCGGCCGCTCGGCCGTCACCACGACCTCGCCGCTCGAGAGCTCCTCGGACGTGAGCGCGACGTCGACCGTCGACGTCTGGTCGATCTGGACGCGGACGCCGGCGACGGTCTGGGCGGCGTAGCCGAGGTAGGACACGCGCACGCTCACCGTCCCGGGGCGCACGCCGAGCACGGCGTAGTAGCCGTCGAGGTCGGTCGCCGCGCCCTGGCCGGTCCCCACGACGGCGACGGTCGCCCCGATGATGGGCTCCTGCGTCGCCGCGTCTAGGACGCGGCCGGCGATCTTGCCCGTCTGGGCGTGCGCGGCCGTCGCGGCGAGCGCGAGCAGGGCCAGGGCGAGAGTGCGGGTCATCACCGGGATGAATGGCGCGATGGGGGGCCGCCGGAGGCGGCGGCCGGAGAGGCCGCCGGCCGCCCCCACGCATGAGAGCGGCCGACGGCTCGGGTGTGCCCGTGTGGTGCCGGGCACGAGACGGCGGCCGCTAGCGGACGACCGTGATCTGCCGGGCCTCGGTGTGCGAGTCCGTCCGCAGCACGACGAGGTAGGTGCCGCTCGGCAGGGCCCCGCGCTCGAGGGCGACGGTGCGCTCGCCGGCCTGCATCGGCGCGCTGTCCGCGAGCAGCGAGACGCGGCGGCCGAGCAGGTCGTAGACCTCGAGCGTGACGGCCTCGGCGGCCGGGAGGGCGAAGCGGATCTCGGTGCGGTCCGAGAACGGGTTGGGCTGGTTGGCCCGGAACCACCGCTCGGCCGCGCCCGACGCGCCTGGGGCAGGCGTCTCCTCGCCCGCGACCGGGGTGAAGAGGTTCGCGCCCGAGATGTTCGTCACCGCGATGTCGTCCCAGTAGCTCACGCCCGTGAACGTCTGCCAGTAACGCAGGCGGACCTCCATGCCGGCCGTGTTCGGCAGCGGGTTGACGACGAAGGCGTAGTTGGTCCAGCCGTTGCTCGCGTTGCGCGGCAGCAGCGGGATCACCTGCGAGTTGTACTCGCCGTTGAGCCGGATGTCGGCCCCGCCGATCTCGTTGTAGCCCGCGGCCCCGCTCTGGAGGTTCGAGTACCACAGCGCCGTGATGCCGAGGTTGTTGTCGCCCGTGCCGATCGTGGACGGGGACGCGTTACCGTCGTGCTTCACCCAGTACGAGACGAGCATCGGCTGGCCCGGCGTCGCCGCGACACGCGGGGTGATCACGACCGTCTCCTCGCCCGGCAGCGGAGCGCCAAGCCGCTCGACGCGCATCGACGCCACACCGGTGTGCGCCTGCGCGAGCGTCTTGCCGACGACCCAGTTCGGCGTCGCGACCGACCCGTCGAAGTTCGGCCAGTAGGTGTACCAGTCGCCCGGCAGGTCCACGTTGGCCCCGTGCCAGCTCGTGAGCACGTTGCCGTCGCTCTTGATGAACGCGAAGTCGTCGAGCCACACCGTCCCGACCGCCGTCGCGCCCTTGCGGACGGTCACCGTGACGCTCCGCGCGTCGACGGGCAGCGTGATGTCACCGAGGCTCGCCGTCGAGACCTGAACCCAGCCGCCGGTGGTCGCGGCCGTCTGCGGCAGGTCCAGCACGACGTCCTGGCCGAGAATGTTGGCCCCGGCCGCGTTGCGGAACG
>JAYWIE010000748.1:0-1676 GCA_043789155.1 Rubricoccaceae bacterium
GCGTCGCGGACGTCACCGGCGTCGCGGACGTCACCGGCGTCGCGGACGTCACCGGCGTCGCGGACGTCACCGGCGTCGCGGACGTCACCGGCGTCGCGGTCGGCCACGCCACCGACGGGGCACGACGGCCAGCGTTCGCCGGGACCGGCCGGTGGGCGTAGGGCCACAGCATGCCGTGGCCCTACCGAGCGCTGCGCTCGAACCATCGCGGCACGAACCGGTGCGGTCCACATCGCCGCGCCCGGATCGCCGCGCCCCGAAACCGTCCGGCCCGGTCAGATCAGCGCCGAGTCGGGCTGGATCGCCTCGAGGGCGATCCGGTAGGCGTTGAGGAAGGACGCCGCCATCGCGCCGTCGATGATCCGGTGGTCGTACGAGAGCGAGACGTAGACCATCTGGCGGATCGCGATGACGTCGCCGAGGACCGGGTCCTCGACCACGACCGGCCGCTTGACGATGGCCCCGGGCGAGAGGATCGCCGTCTGCGGCTGGTTGATGATCGGCGTGCCCATGAGCGAGCCGAGCGAGCCGACGTTCGTGATCGTGAACGTGCCGCCCTGGAGCTCGTCCGGCTGGAGCTTCTTGGTCCGCGCGCGCGCCGCGAGGTCAGCCACGGAGTGCGCGAGGCCCGAGAGGTTCTGCTGGCCCGCGTTGCGGACGACCGGCACGAGCAAGCCCTTGTCGAGCGCGACCGCGATGCCGATGTGGTAGTCCTTGCGGACGAGGATGCTCGACCCGTCGACGGAGGCGTTCATGAACGGGTGCGCCCGCAGCGGCTCGATCGAGGCGGCGATGAAGTACGGCGTGTACGTCAGCTTGACGCCCTCGCGGGATTCGAACGCCTTCTTGTGCGTCTCGCGGTGCTTCACGAGGCCCGTCACGTCGACCTCGGCGAAGGACGTCACGTGGGCCGACGTGTCCTTCGAGCGGCGCATGTGCTCGGCGATGAGCTGCCGCATGCGGTCCATCTGGACCGTCTCGACGCGGTCGCCGGCGTCGCCCGGCGCGGCGGCCGGAGCCGCCTTCGGCGCGGCCGGCCGGGGGGCCGGAACGGCCGGAGCTGGAGCCGACGGCGCAGCCGGAGCGGCGGCGGCCGGCGGTGCAGTGGCCGGCGGTGCCGCGGCCGGCGCAGCGGCCGGCACGGCAGCAGACGCAGACGTCCGAGTCCCGAGGTATCCCATCACGTCGGCCTTGGAGACGCGGCCGTCGGCCCCGGTGCCGGGGATGCGCTGGAGCTCGGCGAGCGAGAGGCCCTCGGCCTCCGCGATCGAGCGGACGAGCGGCGAGTAGAAGTTGCCCGCGTCGTCGCGGCGCGGGATCGGGCCGGACGCGGCCTCCTCGGCCAGAGCCGGGGCCGACATCGGCGACCCGCCGCCGCCCTCCGGCATGGCCCCGTACGATTTCTCGGCCGGCCCGGGCTCGGCGGCCGGAGCAGCAGCCGGAGCGGCAGCCGGCGGTGCCGGGGCAGCCGGAGCCGGCGGGGCGGCCGCAGCGGGCGCGCCGGCCGAGGCGGCCGCGCCGACGGCGATGACCGCGATCGGCGTCCCGACGTCGACCGTGTCACCCTCGGCGACGAGGATCTCGACGAGCGTGCCCGCCTCGGGGCTAGGGACCTCGGAGTCGACCTTGTCGGTCGAGATCTCGAGCAGCGTCTCGTCCATCTCCACGACGTCCCC
>JAYWIE010000749.1:0-1675 GCA_043789155.1 Rubricoccaceae bacterium
CCAGAGGAACGTGCGGAAGCAGTGCCCGGCCAGCCACGGTGGTGAGACGGCCGCGACGTGCTCGCTGACCGCACGGGCGACGGCGGAGTCGGGCACGTAGACGGCGTCGAGGTCGAGGCGGAGCGGGCCGTCGCTGAACCCGAACCGCTCGCGGACGTTCTGGGGAAACGCACGGAGGCGAAACAGGAGCGCTTCGGCTGTGAGGCGGAGCCGGTCGTTTCGGGTCATGCGCCCGCCCGTCTCGTGCGCCCACGCGAGGGTGCCGGTGTACGCCATAGGTCAGTCGAGAAAGGGACGCCTGGCAGGAGGCCGCCCACCCGCCGCACAGCGAGCAAGGCGGCCGAGATAGAGCGCAGGATACGCGGACCAGCCCGCAATGCGCCGACCTGTCCGTGTAGTCCATTAGACTGGCAGAGTACCCCGAGCCCCGGTGTCGACCAAGCCTACCGTGCGGTTGGAGCCGCTCTTCTCGAGCGAGCCCATCATCCGATACAGGCCCGCCACCGGACCGAGCAAGGCCAAATAGCGATACGTGGCACCGCACGACGGTGACCGCCCTAATGGACTCGGCCCCCTGCCCGGCGCGGGCTCACACGCGGACGCCTCGTCCGCTAGACCCCTGCCCCGATGGACTCCGTCCGCTTCTTCGTCGGCATCGACGTCGCCTCCGAGACGCTCGCCGTCGCACTCACCGAAGGACCTGCACGACTCGTCGCCGGTCCCACTCAGTTTGCCAACGATCCCGGCGGCTTCGACGCGCTCGGCTCCTGGCTCGCCAAGTACGCGGCGACGCCCGACGATGTGCTCGTCTGTATGGAGGCCACGGGCGTCTACGGCGAAGCGCTCTGCTACTGGCTCCACGGGCGCGGCTACCATCTTGCCGTCGAGGACCCGGCCCGCATCCGACGTGCGATGCCCGTCGCCGGAGCCAAGACCGATGCCGCCGATGCCCGTCGAATCGCCGACTACGCCGCCCGCTTCCTCGACGAGCTTCGGCCGTGGAGCCCCGCCGAAGCCGTCGTGGAGCAGGTCCAGACGCTTCTCGCCCTGCGCGAGCAGCTCGTCCGCGAGGCCGGTGCCAAGCGTAACGCGCTCCACGTCCTCCGTCGCAAGGTGGTCCAGACGCCGCTGGCACTGCGCATCGCCGACGACGCGCTCGTCTACCTCAAGGCGCGCATTAAGGAGATCGACGCCGAGGTCAAACGGCTCGTCTCCGCGCATCCGACCATCGGTCCGGCGGCGGCGCTGCTGCTCTCGGTGCCCGGTGTGGGCCACCTGCTGGCCGCGCACCTGGCCGTATCGACGGCGGGCTTCACCGAGCCGCTCGTCGCGAAGCGATTTGCGGCCTACCTCGGGATCTGCCCGCTGGAGCACACGAGCGGTACGAGCGTACACCGACGGCCGAAGAGCCGTGGCTACGGTCCGACGGGGACGCGGAAGCTGCTCTACATGGCGTCGATGCGTCTGATGCAGGCCGACGGAGCGTTTGCGCCGTACTACCAGCGGAAGGTCGGCGAGGGCAAGAGCGGCCGCTTGGTGCTGAACAACCTGTCGAACAAACTGGTGCGCGTGATGGCGGCGGTGTTGCGCGACGGCGCGCCGTACGACGGCGGCCACCGGAGCGTGCGGCCCGCGATTTAGGCGGCCTCAGCCCTTGACATCGTCATAGCGATCG
>JAYWIE010000750.1:0-5823 GCA_043789155.1 Rubricoccaceae bacterium
CCTGCGTCGTCGGCGCGGGCCGCGGCGCGCCGTACGACGAGAGGAAGCTGAAGCTGGCCTGGAGCTGGAACGCGCCGTTGTGGTGGCGGTCGTCGCCGAGAAACCAGTCCGTGACCGGGGCCTGCGGCGAGACGGCCCGCACGGCCGGGTGCGCGCCGACGAGCGCCGTGGTCGCGTAGAAGCCCGGTGCCGAGATGCCCCACACGCCGACGCGGCCGTTGTGGCCCGGGATGTTGCGGAGCAGCCACTCGACGGTGTCGTAGGCGTCGGTGCTCTCGTCGGTGTCGTGCGGCCCCCGGCGGTTCGGGTTGACCGGGCGGACGGACTCGAAGGTGCCCTCGGACATCAGCTTGCCGCGGACGTCCTGGTAGACGACGATGTAGCCGTCGCGGACGAGCGCCATCGACGGCCCGATCGACGTCTTGAACGCGTCCGCCCCGTACGGCGCAACGCTGTACGGCGTCCGTTGAAGCAGGATCGGGACCGGTCGGGACGTGTCCTTCGGGACGTAGATCGACGTGAACAGCCGCACCCCGTCGCGCATCGGGACGAGCTGCCCGGTCTTGGTGTAGTGCTGCCGGATGTAGAGCGAGTCGGGGTCGGGCGTGGCGCTGGCGGCGTGTGCCAGGCCGACCAGAAGGAACAACAGGAGGCTCCGGGTGAGCGACGAGGAGAGGGCCATGGGTGGGAGTCTTCGGGCGTGCTCGATGCGAGTGGAATGGTAGCCCTGAATCGCAGGGTGCCTGTCCGGGCACGCCACCGCCCCAGGGCTACCGCATACTCTGACCCCATCGACGTCATCCTGAACGGAGCAAGCCGCCAGGCGAGCGCAGGTGAAGGATCTTTGCCGCGCAAGGCGTCTCCACAGCGCTCCGACCCTCGACGTCCGAGTCGGCAGAGATCCCTCGACACGCTCGGGATGACGCTGTAGGCGAGTGTGCGATAGCCCTAGGCCACCGCCCTCCCGCTCGGACCTTCCTCCTACCGGAACGCGCTCCGAATCGCGGCCGACGCCTGACGTGTTCTCGGGGCCGCGCAGAAAGGGTAGTCTTCGGGTCCCTCCGCCCTCGCCTTCCGCTTCATGTCCCAGCCCCCCTCTTCCCGCGAGGCGACCGTCGCCCGCATCGCTCGCGAGAAGGCCGTCGCCGTCGTCCGCGCCGACTCGGCCGAGGCGCTCGTCGACCTCGCGAAGGCCCTCGTCGACGGCGGCGTGACGTGCGTCGAGATCACCATGACCGTCCCGGACGCGCTCGGCGCGATCGCCCGCGTCACGGCCGCGCTCGGCGACGCCGCGCTCGTCGGCGTCGGCTCCGTCACGGACCCCGAGACGGCGCGGCGGGCCGTCGAGGCCGGCGCGCAGTACGTCGTGAGCCCCGTCTTCGTGCCGGCCGTCGTCGCGGCCGCCCACGCGGCCGGTGCCGCGGCCATGCCCGGCTGCCTCACCCCGACCGAGGCCTTCACGGCCCACGCGGCCGGCGCGGACGTCGTGAAGGTCTTCCCGGCCGACGTCGTCGGGATGGCCTTCTTCCGCGGCGTCCTCGCCCCGATGCCGTTCCTGAAGCTCATGCCGACAGGCGGCGTGACGCTGGACAACGCCGGCGAGTGGCTCGCCGCCGGAGCCGTCGCCGTCGGCGTCGGCTCGGCCCTCGTGGACAAGACCGCCGTCGCCGCGGCCGACTGGGCCACGATCACGGCCAACGCCCGCCGCCTCCGCGCCTCGATCGACGGCGCGGCCTGACGGCCGGGGGACTGGCGACCGGGCAATGGGGCACCGATCTCAAAACCCGCCGCTTCGCCTCTCCCAGTTCCCAGTTCCCATTTCCCCCATCCCATGTCCACCGTCGTCACCTTCGGCGAGATCATGCTGCGGCTCTCGACGCCCGGCTTCACGCGCTTCACCCAGGCCCAGAGCTTCGACGCGCTCTACGGCGGCGGCGAGGCCAACGTCGCCGTGTCGCTGGCGCACTTCGGCCACGACGCCCGCTTCGTGTCCAAGCTGCCGACCCACGAGATCGGGCAGTCCGCCGTCAACGCGCTGCGCCGCTTCGGCGTCGACACGCGCTTCGTCGTCCGCGGCGGCGAGCGCGTCGGGATCTACTTTCTCGAGACCGGCGCGAGCCAGCGGCCCTCCAA
The DNA here is from genome assembly GCA_043789155.1 of Rubricoccaceae bacterium. GTDB lineage: Bacteria > Bacteroidota > Rhodothermia > Rhodothermales > Rubricoccaceae > DASVSE01. The sequence continues at coordinate 2,134 of JAYWIE010000750.1, forward strand.
GGTCGTCTACGACCGCGCGCACTCGGCTGTGAGCGCGATGGACCCCGGCGAGGTCGACTGGGCCGCCGCCGTCGACGGGGCCGACTGGTTTCACTGGACCGGCATCACGCCCGCGCTCGGGCCGAAGCCGAAGGCGGCGGTCGAGGCGGCGTGCCGCGCGGCCAAGGCGGCCGGCCTGACGGTCTCGTGCGACCTGAACTTCCGCTCCAAGCTCTGGACGACGGCCGAGGCGCAGGCCACGATGCGCCCGCTGATGGAGCACGTCGACGTCTGCATCGCCAACGAGGAGGACGCGGACCGCTCGCTCGGAATGACGGCTGGCACGACGGACGTCGACGCCGGCGATCTGGACGAGGCCGGCTACGCGCGCCTCGCCGAGCGCCTCAAGGACGAGTACGGCTTCGACGCCGTCGCGATCACGCTGCGTGAGAGCGTCTCCGCGAGCGACAACGGCTGGTCCGCGATGCTGCTCGGCGGTGCCGCGAGCGCCGCGCCGCTTGCGACGGCCGTCCGCAGCCGCCGCTACGATGTCCGCCTGGTGGACCGCGTCGGCGGGGGCGACTCGTTCGCGGCGGGCCTCATCCACGGCCTCCTCACCAAGGACGACGCCGAGGCCGCCCTCGACTTCGCCGTCGCGGCGTCCGCGCTGAAGCAGACGATCCCCGGCGACCTCAACCTGACGTCGGCGTCGGAGGTCGAGAAGCTCGCCGGCGGCTCGGGCTCCGGCCGCGTCGAGCGCTAGCGATCATTCCCGATGAGGTAGAGGGGTCAGGGGACGAGGTTCACCGATGCGTCGGCAGCGCCACGCCCGCCCCTCGGCCTCTCGCCCCGTCGTGTGATCTGCCCCAGTGCCTTTCCAGTCGCTACCGACGGGCCCGACTTCCAGCGTTCCGAGAACGTCTCCCCTCCTCGTTAGCATGGCTGTTAATTTTTATGATTTGCCTTACAATTTGTCATCCTGAGCGCAGCGAAGGATCTCAACGCGGCAGCCCCTTCCTCGCTGAACCGGTCGCGACAGGCGGACCGGTGGCGTCGAGATCCTTCGCTGCGCTCAGTGCTTCGCCAAGCGGCTGATGATAGGTTGAGGTACACCGCCTCCACCGCCATGCCTGCCAAGCACGTCGTCCGACTCTCCGACGACCAGCGCGACCGACTCGACGCGCTCACCCGCACCGGCACACGCCACGTCCGCACCGTCCAGCACGCGCGCACGCTGCTGCTCACCGACGCCGCCGACGACGGCCCAGCCTGGACCGACGACAAGGTGGCCGACGCGCTTGGGTGTGGCATCGCCACTGTCGCCCGGACCCGGCGACGGTTCTGCGAGGACGGCCTCGACGAGGCCTCCGTGTCCGAAAAGGCGGGCCGGGGCGTCCGCTCAAGATCGACGGTGCCGCCGAGGCTCACCTGATTGCGCTGGCCTGCTCGGCTCCACCGGAGGGTCGTGCTCGCTGGACCGTTCGGCTGCTCGCCGACCACTTCGTTGTGCTTGGCCTCGACGCGGGCTGGCTCGCCGGGCCGGTCAGCCATGAGACCGTCCGGGGGACGCTCAAAAAAACGTGCTCCGGCCGCACCGCGTCACCGGCTGGGTGATCCCGCCGGGGCAGGACGCGGCGTTCGTGGCGGCGATGGAGCGGGTGCTCGACGTCTACGCTGAGCCGTATGACGCCATGCGGCCCGTCGTGTGTCTCGACGAGCGGCCGTGCGCGCTCGTCGGCGAGGGTCGCGCACCGCTGCCGATGCGGCCGGGCGCGGACCAGCGGCAGGACCACGAGTATGTCCGCGGCGGACTCTGCTGTGCCTTTCTGGCGTTCGAGCCGCTTGCGGCGTGGCGCAAGGCGTGGGTGCGTCCGCAGCGCCGGCGGCTGGAGTTCGCCGAGGTCGTCCGCGACCTCTGCGACTAGGTCTACCCCGAGGCGGCCGTCGTCCGGATCGTGTGCGACAACCTGAACACACACACGCCAGCGGCCTTCTACGAGCGGTACCCGGCGGCCGAGGCCCGCCGTATGGCCGAGCGGGTCGAGTTCGTGTACACGCCGGTCCATGGGTCGTGGCTGGCGGGCGTATGCCCGCCCAACGTGGTCGAGTGCGAGTTCTCGGCGCTGGTGCGGCAGTGCATCGGGCACCGGCGGCTCGGCGAGATCGGCGTGCTGCGTAGCGAGGTCGAGGCGCGGGTAGCGGCCCGGAACGCGGCGGGCTCGACGGTCGAGTGGCAGTTCACGACAGCGGACGCACGGGTCAAGCTGCGCCGGCTCTACCCCTCAGTATGACCTAGACGCAGCACTCAGCCCGCGCCGGTTTGCAACCCTTGAGAAAAATCACTAGCGATCGAAGACAGTTTGTCGAGTCGAGGTCAGACCAGCGAGCCGTCGGTAGTACGGCCAGAGAATGGAGTGGCAAAAATCAAATTTTATAAGTGCGTGCGGCTTGAGCGAGTAGCCCCGAGAGCCGAAAGGGCGCACAGGAGGACGAGAGTACCCGAGACGCCCGTAAAGAAGAGCGGCTCGAGGCCGGCGGGGACCGGGACAGACCAGCCTGCAAGCCCCCACACCGGTTTGACGACCGCCACTGCGAGCGGAGGCGTCGCGACGAGGCCGGATCCTGGCGCACCCACGGACCGAGCCTGCGTCAAGGGTCCCCGGCGGGCGCCAGTTGAGGTGCCGTGCCGGTGCCCGCCGCGGGCGGGATGGCGTCGGGTGGGACCGTGTCGTCGGGGGGCCCGACGCCCGCGTCGACTGGAGGTCTGGGCTCAACGCCGGCAGCTATGAGGATCTTCGACAGGATGGCGCTGAGCGTCGGCGACTCGAGTCCCTCACGGCTGAGCCGGACGAGGGTTTCGCGGACGACCCGCGGATTCTTCCGGCCCTCTCGGGGCCTGTCGTAGCCCATCTCAACGGCCACCTCGAGCCGGATTTCGGTGTACCGGTCGCCCATTTCGTCCACGAGCGTGTGCTCCATGGTCTTGTTGTAGCACGCGCACTCGTCGTAGACGGCACCGGGTGCCCCCGCCGGTGCCAGCCCGTGCAAAACGTACATCGCCGCGTTGATCTCGGCTGCCGTGGCCTGGGCATGCGCATCGCCCTCGCCGTCGTCAGCGTCCCAGACCGCGTAGCACGGGATGTGGAGGGCTCTGAAAATGGCCGTGCAGGACACGACGTTTCTCTTTCCTCCACACGGTAGAACCGAAATGCCGTGTGCGGCCAGCGAGACGTCCGCGTGAGCGGCGGCTCCGAGGAGGGCGGCCCGGTCGCTCGCGCCCTCGACGAGCACGACGAAGTCCGCAAAGAACCCCTCGTTCACGAAGGGCCTCATGACGTCGCTCAGGCGCGTCTGGAGCGACTCGCCCGAGTGGGTGTCCGGGTCCTTCCTGTAGGCCGTCGCCAGCGTCCGGGCGACGTCGTCGAGCTTCGCGGAGACCACCTTCGTGCACGGTGGGGTGCAGTCGGTGTCTTTCGAGAGGCGGCGGACGCCGTCGAAGCGCTCGATTCGCGTGAACAGCGGCGAGTGGGTGGTGTAGACGACCTGCACGTGGCAGCCGGTGCCAGCCGCGGCGAGGCCGTACAGGATGTCCGCGAGGTGCCGCTGGCGGTTCGGGTGCTGGTAGAGCTCAGGCTCCTCCATCGCGAGGATGAACGACCGCTCCTCGCCCCCAACGGCGGTCCGCTGGGTCGAGGCCCATTCCTGAATGAG
>JAYWIE010000751.1:0-5792 GCA_043789155.1 Rubricoccaceae bacterium
GGCGCGTCGCCGTCGACCCCGGCGCGTCGTTCCGCCTCGGCACGTCGGACCACGTGGCCACGCTCTACGGCGCGGCCGACTGACCTCCCGCCCATGCGCGTCGCGATCCTCTCCCGCAACCCCGCCCTCTACTCGACACGCCGGCTCGTTGAGGCCGCCGAGGCGCGTGGCCACGACGTCGCCGTGCTGGACACGCTGCGCTGCACGGGCCACCTCACCGCGAGCGGCCCCGAGGTCCACTACGAGGGGCAGCGCCTCGCCGCGCCGGACATCCTCATCCCGCGCATCGGGTCCTCGGTGACCAGCTACGGCCTGTCCGTCGTGCGCCAGTTCGAGGCGATGGGCGTGTGGTCGCTCGCGGGCTCGGTCGGCGTGACACGCAGCCGCGACAAGCTCCGCGCGCACCAGTTCCTGGCCCGCAAGGGCATCGCGCTGCCGCGCACGGCCTTCGCCCACCAGTCCGACGCCGCCGACGACCTCATCCGGTCCGTCGGCGGGCCGCCGGTCGTGGTGAAGCTGCTCGAGGGCACGCAGGGCGTCGGGGTGGTGCTGTGCGAGTCGCGGAAGGCGGCCGAGAGCGTCATCCAGGCCTTCCGCGGGCTCAAGGCGCACCTCATCGTGCAGGAGTTCGTGCGCGAGGCCGGCGGGGCGGACCTGCGGCTGCTCGTCGTCGGGGACCGCGTCGTGGCGGGCATGCGGCGGCAGGCCGCAGAGGGCGAGTTCCGCTCGAACCTGCACCGCGGCGGGACGGCTGCGGCCGTCCGCATCTCGCCCGCCGAGCGCCGCACGGCCGTCATGGCGGCGCGCACGCTCGGCCTGCGCGTCGCCGGGGTGGACCTGCTGCCGTCGGACCGCGGGCCGCTCGTGCTCGAGGTCAACTCGTCGCCGGGCCTCGAGGGCATCGAGCGCGCGACCGGCGTCGACGTCGCGGACCGCATCCTGGCCTACGCCGAGAAGCCGGCCCGCGTCGGGGCGCGCTCGCGGGCCGCCACCGCCCGCGAGGTCGAGGCCGCGACGGCGCAGTCGGTCTCGGACGGCGCGGCCGAGGCCTAGCTCAGCCGTAGCGCTCGTCGAACCGCTCGTCCGTCATCGTCAGGAACTGGACGAGGTGGACGAGGCTGAGCAGCCACGGGATGCCGGTCCAGAAGAACAGGATCGACAGGACGCCCGCGCCCGTGCGGCCGAGGTAGAAGCGGTCGATCATCACGCCGCCGGCGAAGAGCGCGACGAGCGCGAGCACGGCGGCCGTCGTGCGGTCGCGGCCCGAGTGCCGCCGCCCCGACGCCCCCGGCTGGCGGACGCCGCAGGACGGGCAGATCTCGGCTCGGGCGTCGAGTTTCTCAGCGCAGGCGTGGCAGAACTTGGTCGGGCGGACGGCGGCGCGCGCGCGGCGGGCCTCGCGCTCGCTCTGCCGCCCGGCAGCGCGCTCGGCGCGGCGGCGCTCAGGGTCCGGCCCGAAGGCGGTGTCCTCGAGCTCGTCGCTCGAGAAGCGGTCGAGGTCGGCGTCGGGGTCGGTCGGGTCGAGGCGGTGGCGGTCGGACGTCATCGTGTGGGCAGCGGGGATGCGGCGGCTACGCGGGTCGGGCGGGATCGGTTACGTCCGACCGGGGCTGGCCTAACGGACCGCGCCCCCGGTCCGGTGCGGAGCGGGGGCGCAGACGCGGTGGCACGGTGCGGCCGGGCTCAGAGCCCGCCGCCGCCGGTCTTGGCACCGCTCGACGGCGCGTCGCGGTACGTGTCCGGGTCGTCGCCGGAGACGGAGTTGCCCGAGACGTCGCCCGAGAGGCCGGCCCCCGAGGCCTTGACGCCCTTGGTGCCGGGCGCGGCGTCGAGGCCGAAGTTCTCGGCCATGTGGTCGAGCGGGTCGGGCGAGTCCGAGATGGAGCCGTCCTGGTCGTCGGTGCGGTCGTGGTCCATGAGAGGCGGGGCGGAGAGTGGAGGCCGGTGGACGGCCGCGCCGGGCCGGCTGTTCCTCAGGCCTCAGTTCGTCAGCGAGCGGAACGGGGCCGGTTTCATCCTGCTGATCGGATCCGCCGCTCGTAGGCGCGGTGTGTGCCGATCCAGAACCAGACGACGGCGTCGCCCTGGCGGACGGCCAGGGCTCGGTATCCGCCGATCCGGACGGACCAGATGCCGGCGGCCGGTCCTTTCAGCTCCTTGAAGTGGAGCGACGGGTGACGCGGATCGCGCGCCCAGAGCCGGTAGGCCTCTCGGGCGCGTTGCCGAACCGCAGGAGGAAGCGCCCAGAACGCCCTCAGGAAGTCCGGGTCAATCCGGGATGTCATCCCAGCCCATCGGCAGCGTCTTGCCGTCGCGGTCGCGTTGCACGACCGCGTCGGCGATGCGCCGAAGGGCGGCGAGGCCGCCCGTGTCCGCCTCGTGACGGTCCCACGCTGCATCGGCGTCCGTCGGCCGCACCGCGATCCGGCCGGTGGCTGCGTTGCGGCGGCGGGCGATGGAGCGGCGGACGGGCTCGGCAGACACGGCGGCGGGGGAAGGCGAAGTGCCAAGATAGGCGCTCGCCTCAGTTCGTCAGCGAGCGGATCGGGGCCGGGATGCGGCCGCCGCGGCGCGAGAAGACGGCGCTCGAGAGCTGCGAGACGGCCATGACCGGCGCGCGGCCGAGCAGCCCGCCGTACTCGGCCCACTCGCCGACGCCCTTGCCGGCGATGGGCAGCAGCCGCACGGCCGTCGTCTTGTCGTTGATCATGCCGATGGCGAACTCGTCGAAGAGGATGCCCGCGACGGTCTCGGCCGGCGTGTCGCCCGGCACGGCGACCATGTCGAGCCCGACCGAGCAGATGGCGGACATCGCCTCGAGCTTCTCGATCGAGAGGTGGCCTGCGGCCGCGGCCTCGATCATCGCCGTGTCCTCGCTCACGGGCATGAACGCGCCCGAGAGGCCGCCGACGTGGCGCGCCGCCATGAGCCCGCCGCGCTTGATGGCCTCGTTGAGCATCGCCAAGGCGGCCGTCGTGCCCGGCGCTCCGACCTCCTGGAGGCCCATCGCCTTGAGGACGTCGCCGACGGAGTCGCGCTCGGCGGGTGTCGGCGCGAGCGAGATGTCGACGACGCCGAACGGGACGTCCTGGCCGGTCCGCCGCGAGAGCTCCTCGGCCACGCGCCGCCCGATGAGCTCGCCGGCGCGCGTGATCTTGAAGGCGGTCCGCTTGACGGCGTCCGTGACCGCCCCGAAGTCCGCCGTGTCGCCGAGGGCCTCGACGGCCCGGAGGACCGTGCCCGGGCCCGAGATGCCGACGTTGAGCGCGAGCGCGGGCTCGGACGGCCCGTGGAAGGCCCCGGCCACGAACGGGTTGTCGCCGACGGCGTTGCAGAAGGCGACGAACTTGGCGCACGCGATCGAGTCGCGGTCGGCCGACGCGCGCGACATGCCGAGGATGGCGTGGGCGACCGCGAGCACGGCGTCGGCGTTGATGCCGGCTCGGGTGGAGCCGCAGGCGACCGAGCCGCAGACGCGGGCGGTCGTGCTCAGCGCCTCGGGCAGCGACGCGATGAGGGCCGCGTCGCCGGGCGTCGTGCCCTTCTCGACGAGCGCCGAGAAGCCGGCGAGGTAGTCGACGCCGATCTCGGCCGCGGCGCGGTCGAGCGTGTGCGCGAGCGCCACGAAGTCCTCGCGGCTGAAGCCGTCGCAGGCGAGCGCGGCCGGCGTGATCGAGACGCGCTTGTTGGCGATGCGGACGCCGTAGAGCGCCTCGACGGCGCGCGCGGCCTCGAGGTGGTGCTCGGCCGCGCGCGTGACGCGGTCGTAGACGTTCTGGCGCGTGGACTCGGGGTCGCGGCTCTGGCACCCGCGCAGGCTCACGCCGAGCGTGACGGTCCGGATGTCGAAGGCGTCGGCCTCGGTCATCTGGACGGTTTCGAGGACTTCGGTGAGGCTGACAGACACGGGATGCGGGATATGGGATGTGGGATGGGCGGTCAGGAGCCGGCGCGTTCGAGCGACCGGATCAGGCCCTGGAGCGGCCGTCTCAAGGCCTCGATGGTCTCTGCGAGCCGGGCGGTTTCCGCGGTCGATGCCAGCCCGATGCGGTCAGCGATGACGACCTGCGTCTTGATTTCGAAGAGCGACCCACGCGCGATGCGCAGGAAGCGGAGGTAGTCGGCGCGGGTGCCGCGGCCCCAGCCCTCGGCGATGTTCGAGGGCACCGACACGGCGGCCTGGCGCATCTGCGACGTCAGGCCGAAGCGCTCGTCACCCGGGAACGTGCGGGACACCTCGTAGACGTCCGTGCAGAGCGCGATGCCGGCCTGCCACACGCGCAGGTCCTCGTAGCTCTGGACGGCTCCCGCTTCCCCGACGCCCGGCCACGACACGTCTTGGCTCTGCTCATCCCGCATCCCGTATCCCGCATCCCCGTTCACGGCCGGTGCATCGCCTCGAACAGTTCCTCGTGCTGGAGCAGGACGCGCACGCCGAACGTGTCGCCGCGGGCGCTCAGGCGGTCGCGGGCCGCGCCGAGGTCCGCCCCGGCGGGGAAGTCGGCGACGAGGACGACGGTGAAGTAGCCCTGCAGGATCTTCTGCGAGACGTCGAGCACGTTGGCGTTGGCGGCCGAGAGCTCGGCCGTGATCGCGGCGAGCACGCCCGGCGTGTCGTGGCCGTAGGCCGTCACGACGACGCGCGACGAGCGCGCGGGCGGCCCGGCGGACTGCGGGCGCGCGGCCGACGGCCGGCCGGCCGCCCGCGTGGCAGGCGCGGCGGGCACCTCGCCTGTCCCGTCGAGCACGGCCCGGGCGACGCGCTCGACGCGCTCGGGCGACGCGTCCGAGCCGAGCGCGTCGGCGATGCGGTCGATGAGAAGGCGGACGTCGGCGGGGCGGGCCATCGGGGCGCGAGCGGAGAGCGGGCAGGAGCGGACGGCCAAGGTAGCGCGGCCTTGCCCTCGGGCGCGCCCGCTGCCGGGCACCGTCGGAACCGAACGCGGCGCGCCGGGTGCGCGGGGTCCACCCGCCGCCGATGCCGATGTCAGACCCGATTCGCGTCGCCGACGCCGGCACCGTCCGCGACGGCGAGATGGCCGAGGTCGACGCCGGCGGCACGCCCGTGCTGCTCGCCCGCGTCGGCGGCCGCCTCCACGCCTGCGCCGCGCGGTGCCCGCACTACGGCGCGCCGCTGGCGACCGGCGTCCTCGACGGGCCGCACGTCGTGTGCCCGTGGCACCACGCCCGCTTCGACGTCACGACGGGCGCGCTGTGCGACCCGCCCGCGCTAGACGGCCTGCAGGCCTACGCCGTCGAGGAGCGCGACGGCGGCGTCTTCGTGACCGTCGCCGGGCCCGCGCACGTCCCGCCGCCCGCACAGCAGGACACCGACGGCCGCCTGTTCCTCGTCCTCGGGGCCGGAGCCGCGGCGCAGGCGGCGGCCGAGGAGCTGCGCCGCCAGGGCTTCCAGGGCCGCATCGCGCTCGCGACGCCCGAGGCCGAGCCGCCCTACGACCGCACCAAACTGTCGAAGGCCTACGCCGCGGGCACCGCGGACGATGCCGGCCTGCCGCTGCGCGCGGCCGACTTCCAGGCCGCGCGCGGCATCGAGACGTGGACCGGCCGCACGGCCGTCGCCCTGGACCCGGACGCCCGCACGGTGACGTTCGAGGACGGCGAGACGGTCGCGTACGACGCCTGCCTCGTCGCGACCGGCGGCACGCCGCGCCGGCTCGACGTCCCCGGCGCGGACCTGCCGGGCGTGTTCGTGCTCCGCTCCCACGCCGACGCCCGCGCGCTCGTCGGTGCACTCCCACGCGCCCGCCGGGCCGTCGTCGTGGGGGCGTCGT
>JAYWIE010000752.1:0-1666 GCA_043789155.1 Rubricoccaceae bacterium
ACCGAGCCGCTCGCGTTCGAGGACGTCGATCCGTGGTTGGACCGCGCGCACGCACGCATCCGAACGTTCTTCGAGCGCGCGTTCACCGACCACGCTCGAACCGCTCTCTTCAACGAGGCACCCCGTTCATGACTGCTCACAGCATCTCCGATGTCCGGAGCGTGGTCTACTGCCTAGGCGGACATCCCGCCGACGCCTTCGGGCCTGCTCCGCAGCGCTATCTGCCCGTTGCGTTCAACGAGGCGACCGTCCACGCCGTGACGCAGGCGTACCGGACGAGGGCGTCCCGCGTGCAGTCGTCAGCGACGCTGGCGACGGAGGCTCACCAGATTGCCGTTCAGAATGTCCACCGTGCGCTCGTCTCCATTCTGGAGGCAGTGGTGCGCGAGGGCGGGCTCGGCGCTGTGCCCGACCTAGACGCACGGCTCCGCGGGCTGATGCCGAGCGGCGGCCGGTTCGTGGCTGACGTGGCCGAGGACGCCGCCGTGCTCGTCAACGTCCGGGGCCTCGCAGCGCGCCTCGTCGCGGCGCACGATCCGGGAGGCGACCTGACGGACCGCCTTCTCGCGTCTCCGAGCGTCTTCGTGCGTCTCGGGGTCGCCATCGGTCTGGCAGACGCTGAGGCGTGGGACGTGCTCAGCCGGATGCGTACCGACCTGTCCCCTGCTGTAGCGGCAGAGGTGCGGTTCCTCCTCGCTGACACCGAGTAGCCCGTGCTGATCCGCTTCGTGTCAAACGAGCCCTCCGCGTTTCAGGCCCTTGATGAGGCCTCGGACCAAGACGCCATCGTCGAGGCCGTGATGCTCGAGTTGAGCGGCAGGGCGGTGGATGCGGGCCGGCTGTCGTTCTGGGAGCAGGACGACGTAACGGAAGATCGGTTGGTCGCTCAGCACGCGGCGCGGCGCGAGCGTCGGGACCGGGTGAGGCTTATGCGCCTCCCGTCAGACATCGTCCGAGCGAGTGGGCTGGTCGCGACTCAGGCACCCGACGCGGCCGCCTTCGGGTGCGTGGCGAGGCTGCACCGCGAGATCGACCTGTCTAACGAGCCCTCGCGTCGCATACTGGCCGAAGCCCTCGTGGATGCTGCTCGGCGGGCGCACATAACGCCCGAGACCCATTACCGGGCCGTCACGAAGGGAGATGTCGGGTCGCTCGTCCGCACCGAATACGGCCTGTGCATGTCTGCCGGCTCGTCTCCCGAGGCCGAGTGTGCCGGATCCTGGGTAGCGCCGCTTCTTGGCCTGTAGCCAGCGTGAGCGACCGCGCTCGCGCAGTGGCCTTGCGTGTGACGCGACGCCGTCCCGGGCCGGGCTAGCTTGGCCGGATGCCGCAGTTCGTCGGAGTCGTCCCGCTGAGCCCCGTCGAGGGCGTGTTCACGTACCGCGTGCCGCCGGGCCTCGCCGCCGAGGCCGGCGTCGGGGCGCGCGTGCTCGTGCCGTTCGGACGGCGCACGCTCACGGGCGTCGTCGTGCAGGCCCCGGCGGAGCCGTCGGAGAAGGCGCGGGACCTGCTCGACGTGCTCGACCCGCCCGCGGCCGGGCTCACGGCCGAGCTGCTCGCGCTGACGCGCTGGGTCGCCGGCTACACGCTCTGCTCGTGGGGCGAGGCGCTGAAGTCGGCGCTGCCGAGCGGCTCCGAGGTCGAGAGCCGGCAGACCGTCCGCGCG
>JAYWIE010000753.1:0-5784 GCA_043789155.1 Rubricoccaceae bacterium
GTTCGCCAACGTCCGCGCCGTGCTCGCGGCGCAGGGCCTGACGCTGGCCGACGTCTGCAAGGCGACCGTCTTCCTGACGACGATGGACGACTTCGCGGCCATGAACGCCGTCTACGCCGAGGCCTTCGGCGAGCACCGCCCGGCCCGCTCGACCGTCGCCGTGGCGGGCCTGCCGCTCGGTGCGCGCGTCGAGATCGAGGTGACGGCGCTGGACCGGCCCGCCCGATGAGCCCCGACGCAGACGACCTCGGCGACGACCTCGACGTCGACGGCCACGTGCCCGGCGACGTCGAGCGCGTCCGGCGCGCGCTCGTGGCCTACGGCGCGGCGTTCGAGGCCTACGACGCCGCGGCCGTCGCCGGGCACTTCGCCGTGCCGGCGCTGCTCGTCCGCGACGGCGTCCCGACGACGCTCGACACGCACGCCGACGTGGTCGACAGCGTCGAGCGGCTGCTGGACCTGCACCGCGCGTGGGCCGTCGAGACGGCGCGCGTCGCCGCGCTGACGCTTATCGAGACGGCCCCGGCCCACGTCATCGCGCGCGTGGACTGGCGGCTCGGCCGCCGCGCCTCCCGCGTCCGCTGGACGTACACGACGACCTACGTCCTCGTCCCGGACGGCGACGCGCTGCGCATCACTGCGGCGATGACCCACGACGCGCCCTTCTGAGGGATGCGGAATGGCGGGATGCGGGATGAGCAGACGGTCCGGACCTTAGGTTCTGCCCATCCCGTATCCCCTGTCCCGCATGGCCCGCACTGCCCTCATCACCGGTGCCGCGTCCGGCATCGGCCGCGCGACCGCCCGCGCCCTCGCTGCGGCCGGCTACGCCCTCGTCCTCGCCGACATCGACGCCGACGGCCTCGCCGAGACCGCGCAGGGCATCGGCGCGCAGACCGTCCGGTGCGACGTCTCGGTCGAGGCCGACGTCGCCGCGGCCGTCGCGCTCGCCGCCGCGGCGTCCGGCGCGCTCGAGGTGCTCGTGCAGAGCGCGGGCATCGAGGGGCCCGTCGCGCCGCTCGTCCAGCAGACGGCCGCGGACTGGGCGCGCGTCTTCGGCGTCAACGTGATGGGGACGTTCTTCGGGCTGCGCCACGCCCTCCCGCTCATGGCGCGCGGCGGGGCGGTCGTCAACGTCGCGAGCGTCGCCGGGCTCAACGCCTTCCCGATGCACGCCGCCTATGCGGCGAGCAAGCACGCCGTCGTCGGGCTCACGCGGACGGCGGCGATCGAGGCGGCGCGCCAGGGCGTCCGCGTCAACGCCGTCTGCCCGGGCTTCACGGACACGCCGATGGTCGCGGACGGCCTCGCCAGGATGGGCCAGACGCTCGACGAGCTCGTGCGCCGCATCCCCGCCCGCCGCCTCGGCACGGCGGACGAGGTCGCGGCGGCCATCGCCTACCTCTGCTCCGACGCCGCGGCCTACGTCACCGGCCAGACGCTCGTCCTCGACGGCGGCCTCGACGCGATGTAGGCGGGATACGGGATGGGGGATACGGGACGGGCAGAAAATCCCGCATCCCACCTCCCGTCCGCCGCATCCCATATCCCGCATCCTGTCCCCCCGCAACAGCACGCGGCCTTCGGGGTACGACCCGGCCCACCCGACCCGAACGCCCGTGCGCGGAGTGCCCCGCCAGATCGCCGTCGTCCTCGCCGTCGCCGTCAACCTCGTGCTGAACGGGCTCGCCGGGGCCGGCGTCCTGTTCGGCGTCCAGACCGGGGCCGTCTCGGCGGGCGTCCCGACCGGCGTCACGCCCGCCGGGTGGACGTTCGGCATCTGGTCCGTCATCTTCCTGATGCTCGTCGTCTACGCCGGCTACCAGGCGCTGCCGGCGCGCCGCGGGCCGCGCTACGACGCGCCCGCCGTGCCGTTCGTGCTCGCGAACCTGCTCAACGGGCTGTGGCAGGTCCCGTGGCTGACGCGCCACTTCGGCGTCTCGCTCGCCGTCATCGCGGGCATCCTCGCGAGCCTCGTCTGGCTCTACGTCGTCCACGACCGGATGCGGCTGCGCGAGAACGAGACGTGGGCGATGGGCCTGCCCGGCTCGTACTTCCTGGCGTGGGTCGCCGTCGCGACGGCCCTCAACGCGACGATCCTGCTCAAGACGCTCGGCATGACCGGTGGCGAGGCCGTCTGGGCTCCGGCCGTCGTCGCCGCCGTCGGGGCCATCGGGGCCGGCCTGCTCTCGCGCACCGGCGACACGGCCATCGCGGCCGTCCTGCTGTGGGCCTTCGCGGGCATCTACGCCGCCCACCGCGGCGCGACGCCGACCGTCGTCGCGCTCGCCGTCGCGGCGGCGGCGGTCGTCGCCGCGGCTGTCGCCGGGGCCATCCGCCGCGCCGAGGGCGCGCGCGCGCTCGGCCGGAGCGTCCGATGACCGACCCGCAGCCCACCGACGCACGGCTCGCGCGCCTCGCCGAGCGCCTCGGCCCGGACGTGCTCGCCCGCCTCGACGGGATGACGGCCGGCGACCTCGCCCGACGCCTCGCGCCGCCCGCTGAGCCTGGACCGTACACGCCGCCCGCGCCCGACGCCGACTTCTACGGCCTCTTCGAGCGCGCGCTGACGCCCGAGCAGCAGCGCGTCCGCAGCGTCGTGCGCGGGTTCATGCTGGAGCGCGTGCGGCCGGTCATCAACCCGTACTGGGACCGCGGCGACTTCCCGTTCGAGCTCGTCCCGGACATCGCGGCGATGCTGCGCGAGGCCTACGGCGAGAACCCGGCCGCGCGCTACTGCACCGACGGCTTCCTGACGGGCCTCGTGTCCATGGAGATCCCCCGCGTGGACCCGTCCGTCGGGACCTTCGTCGGCGTGCACTGGGGACTGTGCCTGTACTCGGTCTGGCACTTCGGCAGTGATGCACAGAAAGAGAAGTGGGTCGGCCCGCTCGAGCGCTTCGAGGCCATCGGGTCGTGGGCGCTCACCGAGCCCGAGCACGGCTCCGACGCCGCGGCCGGGCTCGCCACGACGGCCACGCGGCACGGCGACACGTGGACGCTCCGCGGGGCCAAGAAGTGGGCCGGCAACGCGTCCTTCGCCGACGTCACGGTCGTCTGGGCGCGCGACACCGCAGACGGGCAGGTGAAGGGCTTCCTCGTCGAGAAGGGCGCGCCGGGCTTCACGGTCGAGACGCTCACGGGCAAGATTGCCAAGCGCGCCGTCCAGAACGTCCTCATCGCGCTCGACGGCGTCGAGGTGGCGGAAGCCGACCGGCTGCCCGGCGTGTCGTCGTTCCGCGACGTCGCGGGGCAGCTCGCCGTGGCCCGCGCCGGCGTCGCGTGGGAGGCCTGCGGCATGGCGATGGGCCTCTACGAGGGCACGCTGGACTACTGCACGCGCCGCCGCCAGTTCGGGCGGCCCGTCGCCGGCTTCCAGCTCGTCCAGGACGGCCTCGTGCGGATGCTCGGCAACGTCGTCGGCATCCAGGCAATGATGCTCGGGCTCGGGGCCGTCTACGACGAGCCGGCGCGCCTGCACGAGCGCGCGAGCCTCGCCAAGCTGGTCTGCGTGGACCGGATGCGCGAGACGGCTCAGATCGGGCGCGGCCTGCTCGGCGGCAACGGCATCCTCATCGAGCACGACGTCGGCCGCCTCTTCGCCGACGCCGAGGCCGTCTACTCGTACGAGGGCTCGCGCGAGATGAACGCGCTCATCGTCGGCCGCGCGATCACCGGGCTCAGCGCGTTCGTCTAAAATGCAGTTTGGAGTTTGAAGTTTGGAGAAGACGTTGCACAGCACGTTGGCCGTCTCAAGCTCGGCCTCTCCGCCCTTCAAACTCCAAACTTCAAACTGCCTTTTCTCTTCGCCTCGCACCATGCCCGCCGTCACCGACTACTACGCCGTCCTCGGCGTCGCCTCCGACGCCTCCCAGAAGGAGATCAAGACGGCCTACCGCGCCAAAGCGCGTGAGCTGCACCCGGACACCAACTCGGCCCCGGGGGCCGAGGACCAGTTCAAGGCCGTCCAGCAGGCCTACGACGCCGTCGGCGACGCCAAGAAGCGGACGGCCTACGACCGCGCGCGCCAGAACCCGATGGGCGGCGGCAGCCCGTTCGGCGGCTTCGACAGCGCGCCCGGCGCGTCCGGCGGCGGCCGCTTCTACCGCGCGCCCGACGGCACGTACGTCCGCGTCGACGCGACCGGGGCGGGGCCGGCCTCCGGGGCGGGCCCGGCCCCCGAGGGCGACTTCCGCTTCGGCGGCGACGGCCTCGGCGACCTCTTCGAGCGCTACTTCGGCGGCGCGGCAGGCATGCCCGGCGGCGCGGGCGGCGGCGGGACCGGCGCGCCGCGCGGCGGCCGCGACGTCGAGGCGACGCTCCGGCTGTCGTTCGAGGAGGCCCTCGCCGGCGGCCCGCGCGAGCTGACGGTCCCGACGACCGGCGAGACGGTCAGCCTGAAAGTCCCGACGGGCGTCCGCAACGGGCTCAAGATCAAGCTCGGCGGGCGCGGCGAGGCCGGCCCGTCGGGCGCGCGCGGCGACCTCTTCCTGACGTTCCAGGTGACGCCGGACGCGCGCTTCCGCCGCGACGGCGACGACCTCGTGGCGACGGAGACGGTCACGGCCGTCCAGGCCATGCTCGGGACGACGCTGAGCGTGCCGACGGCGTACGGCCAGACGGTCCGTGTGACCGTCAAGCCGGGCACGGCCCCGGGGACGAAGCTGCGCGTGCGCGGCCAGGGCGTCCGCACGGACAAAGGCGCGGGCGATCTCACGGTCGAGCTCGCGGTGGCCGTGCCGGAGCTGAGCGACGACGCGCGCGATGGCCTCCGGGCGTGGGCCGCGGCCCACGGGCTCGCGTGACGCGGTGCGCTACGCCTCTGCAGACACCTCCTCGGCGGCCTCCGCGGAGGCCTTCGCGGCTGCCGCCACCTCGGCCTCGCGCGCGAGCGGCAGCGTGACCGTGAACAGCGCGCCGCCCGCCTCGGCGCGGCCCGCCGCGAGCGACCCGCCGTGCCCGACGGCGATGTCGTACGCGAGCGACAGCCCGAGGCCCGTCCCCTGCCCCGGCGCTTTCGTGGTGTAGAACGGCTCGAAGATGCGCGGCAGCGAGACGTCCGAGATGCCCGCGCCGTTGTCCTCGACCGACACCAGCGCGACCTCGTGGCCCATCCGGTCGTGGCCGCAGCGCGCGGAGACGCGCACGAGCGGCTCGAAGCCGTCGCCCTCGAAGCCGGCGCGCTCGCGCGTCGCGTGGATCGCGTTCTCGACGAGGTTGAGCACGAGGCGCGTCAGCGCGGTCGGGATACCGAGCACGGTCTCGCCGCCGAGGCCGGCGTCGATGTCGGTCTCGACGCGGACGGCCCGCAGGCCCTCCACGGCGGGCCCGGCGGCCTGCTCGACCGCGGTCTCGACCACGTCCTGGAGGCGCACCGGGACGCGCTCGCCCGAGACGCCGCGCGCGTGGACGAGCATCGTGCGGACGATGTCGTCGGCGCGGCGGCCGTGGTCCTGCACGCGCCCGACGTTGTCGCGGACGTCCGGGAGCACGGCGCGGGCGTCGTCCGGGCGGCCGGCGTCGAAGTCCGCGATGGCCTCGTCCGTGAGCTCGGCGGCGAGCTCGGCGAAGTTGTTGATGAAGTTGAGCGGGTTCTTGAGCTCGTGCGCGACGCCGGCCGTGAGCCGGCCGAGGCCGGCGAGCTTCTCCTGCTGCACCATCTGCGCCTGCATCGCCTGCACGTGGACGAGCGCGGCCTCGCGCTCGGCGACGGCCTGCGAGAGGTGCACGTTGCTCGCCCGCAGCGACTCGGCTGCGCGGTCGCGGGCGCGGAAGAGGCGGCGC
>JAYWIE010000754.1:0-5784 GCA_043789155.1 Rubricoccaceae bacterium
TTCCTGGCGGGCTCGTGCTCGACGGCGAGATCGTGCCCGTCGGGCCGGACGGCCGCATCGCGCCGTTCCAGACGCTCCAGCCGCGCCTCGGCCGCAAGACGGTGACGGCGGCCATGCTCGCCGACGCGCCCGTCGCCTTCGTCGTCTACGACGTGCTCGCGGCCGGCGGCGAGACGCTGCTCGACCAGCCCCTCGCCGAGCGCCGCGCGCGCCTCGACGCGCTCGCGCTGCCGCCGGCCGGTCCGGGTTCACCCGGAGACGCGCCGCTCGTGGACGTCCGCGTCGCCCGCTCGGCCGTGACCGAGGTCGGGACCGCAGACGGTCTCGACGCTGCCTTCGACGCGGCGCAGGCGCGCGGCAACGAGGGACTGATGGTCAAGCGGCCCGCCTCGCCGTACCTGCCCGGCCGCCGCGGCCGCGACTGGCTGAAGCTCAAGAAGGCCCTCGCGACGCTCGACGTCGTCGTGGTGTCGGTCGAGGTCGGCTCGGGCGCGCGGCGGCACCTGCTGAGCGACGTCACGTTCGCGGTCCGCGGCGACGACGGGGCCCTGCTGACGGTCGGCAAGGCGTACTCGGGGCTCACCGACGCCGAGCTGACGGAGCTGACGGCGTGGTTCGAGGCGCACACCGTCCAGACGTTCGCCCACGGCAAGGTCCGCATCGTAGAGCCCGAGATCGTGGTCGAGGTCGCGTTCGACCGGGTCCAGCCGAGCCCACGCCACAAGAGCGGCTACGCGCTGCGCTTCCCGCGCATCGTCCGCCTGCGGCCGGACAAGCCCGTCGCGGAGATCGACACGCTCGCCACCGTCGCCGCGCTCGCCACCACGTCCGCGACCGGGACGTCCACGACCGACACGTCCACGACCGACGCCCTGTAGAGACGCCCCGCTGGGGCGTCTTTGCCGACCGCCACGCTTCGAAAGCCGCCCCAGCGGGGCGTCTCTACGACGTCCATCGACAGCCCGCGGTCCTTTCCGCCGTTCCGATGATCCCGTACGACGACCGCCTCGCGGCCAGCCTCGTCCCGTTCCGCGCGTTCCTCGCCGCCGCGGCGGACCGCCACACGGTCGTGCTGTGCCACTTCGACGCCGACGGGCTCGCCGCGGGCGCGCTGTTCGGGCGCGGGCTGCCGCTCGTCGGCGCGGGCCGCGTGACCGTCGTGCCGTCCGGCCGCGACGAGTCCGCCTTCACCGGCGCGGCGCGCGAGCGCCTCCGCGCGCTGCAGCCGGACGCGCTCGTCGTGACCGACCTCGGCGTGGACGCGGCCGGCACGCTCGAAGGCGACGTGGGGCCGCTCGGCGGCCCCGTCCCGGTCCTGTACGTGGACCACCACCGGCCGAGCGGCCTGCCCGCCGGCGGGCTCGTCGTGAGCGGCTACGACTGGGACCCGGTCCCGTGCTCGGCG
The DNA here is from genome assembly GCA_043789155.1 of Rubricoccaceae bacterium. GTDB lineage: Bacteria > Bacteroidota > Rhodothermia > Rhodothermales > Rubricoccaceae > DASVSE01. The sequence continues at coordinate 1,406 of JAYWIE010000754.1, forward strand.
TGGCTCGCCTACGACCTGCTCGAGGCCGTCGTGGACGATGTCGACGAGATGCGCGAGCTGGACTGGATCGCCGCCATCGGGGTGATCTCGGACCTCGGCGACAGGGCACCGTGGCTGCCACTCGCGGACGCGAAGCGCCGTCACACGGCCAGATGGCTCAAGGAGGCGACCGTTCTCGTCAACGCCGCCCGCCGCGGCGCGACGTTCCAGCCCGGCGTCGCCCTGGACCTGCTGATGACGCAGGACGGCCCGCGCGACGTCGCCGAGGCCCCCGAAGCCGCTCCGCTGCACGCCGCCCGGCAGGAGGTCGCGGCGGCGATGGCCGAGGCCCGCAAGAAGGCCCCCGCGTTCTCTGTGCGCGACGCCGCGGCCGACGCCCCGGCCGAGCTGCGCTTCGCGCTCGTGACGGTCCACTCGCCGTGCCAGGTCCACCCGCTCATCGCGCAGCAGTGGCGCACGCGCCTGCCGGGCTACGCCGTGATCTGCGCCAACACGGGCTACCTGCCCGGGATGGTCGCCTTCTCGACGCGCACGGCGCGGACGGACGTGAGCCTGCCGCGCCTCTACCAGAGCATCGACACGCCGGGCTGGAACGGGCGCTGGGGGCAGGGCCACGACCAGGCGTCGGGCGGGCACCTCCCGCCGGACGTCTTCGCGGGCGTCCTCGACGCGCTCGGCTTCGACGCGGCGGCGCACGTCGCGCCGGAGTAGCGCGGCCGGTCGGCAGCCAGCCGGAGCGTCAGGCGCGCTCGCGGTCGCGGCGGCGCGTCGTGTGCTTGGGCGAGCGCCACGACGGCATCCGGCGCTCGCGCTGCGGGCGCGCGTGCATCGGCCGCGGGTCGGCGACGGGAGTGGCGACGAGAGCGGGAGCGGCGACGGGCGCAGGTGCGGCGACGGCTGCAGGTGCGGCGACGGGCGCAGGTGCGGCGACGGGCGCGACCGGCAGCAGCGGGTCCGTCGCAGGCGTCGTGAGCGCGTCGATCCAGCCCCACGGGACCGTCGGGAGCGTCACCTGCACGAGCGGCCCGAGCACGAGCACCGCCACCGCGACGCCCGGCGTCGCGCCGGTGCCGACGACGAGCAGGCCGCCGGCCGCAGGCGTCTCCGCCCCGACGAGCCGGGCGCAGCCGTCGAGCGTCGCGCACGGCGCGACCGGGACGAGGCGGTAGCACCCGACGGCCGTGTGGCGCGCGCCGTGCGTGCCCGACGCGAGGCCGAGCATATCGAACGTGAGGCCGGCGAAGCCCGTCTCGGGCGTCTCGCAGCCGCCGAGGACGGCGGGCGAGCGGAGCCACGACTGCGCGCGCTCGGCGATCCAGCCGGCCTCGCGCGTGCGGGCCGCGGCGTGCTGCCGGCGCGCGAGCGGCGCGCGGACGGCCGCGACGGCCGCGGTGAGCGCCCGGGACGCGAGCACGCACGCCGTCGTCGCCGAGGCCGCGGTGAACAGAGCAGGGAGAAGCGTCTCGAGCATGTGCCCGACGCCTGACAATCCCTGTGCCGACAGGCATTCAGGCCCTCACCGGGCGACCACCGCCCCACTGCGGCTATCGGGCTGGAAAAAGGGAACAGCGGCGTTCCGATTCGACCCCGCGCCAGCGCCCGGACCGCGCCGCGTCAGCGGCCGAGCGCGCGGCCGTAGCGGGCGGGGTCCAGCACGAGCGCGCGCGCGGCCGCGAGCACGGCGTCGTCGGCGAGGGCGGCCTCGGCGAGGCCGCGCTGCCCGACCGCGCGCGCGAGGACCTCCTGGCGCAGGCGCGCGCGCAGGCGCGGCGCGTGGCGCTCGGCGTCGCGCGCCTTGTCCTGAGCAGCCACGCGCCGCAGCGCCGCGACCTCGGCCGGGGCCTCGGTGCCCGCCGCGGCGAGGTCGCGCTCGAGCGCGTCGACGGCAAGCTCGGCCGGCGTCTCGTAGGCGACGCCCGCGAGCGTCTGCCGGAAGGCCGCCCAGACGGCGTCCGTGACCCGGAAGCTCGCCCCGACGTCCGGGTGGTCGGCGGCGTAGCGGTTGGCGAAGCGCAGGAAGGCCGCCTCGCGCACGAGCGCCTCCTCGAGCGCGGACGGCTCGCCGAGCGGCATCGCGACGTCGGGCTCGATGCCGCCGCCGGAGCGGACGGGCCGGCCGGCGTCGGTCCGGAACGCGCGGCGGTCGGCGTCGGCCACGGCCGTCGCTACGGTGCCCTGCGCGTAGGTCAGGCGCTGGATCTCGCGCCCCGAGGGCGTCGTGTAGCGGCTCACCGTGAGCTTGAGGGCGGTCCCGTAGGGCATCGGCCGCACGACCTGCACAAGGCCCTTGCCGAACGTCGTCTCGCCGACGACCACGGCGCGGTCGTGGTCCTGGAGCGCCCCGGCGACGATCTCGGAGGCCGACGCGCTGTGGCGGTCCACGAGCACGGCGACGGGCACGTCGGGCAGGAGGGGTGCCTCGACGGTGCGGTAGGTCGCGGCCATGCCCTCGGCGCGCCCGCGCGTGGCCGTGACGAGCGTGCCCTGCGGCAGGAACAGCCCCGACACGGCGACGGCCTCGTTGAGGAGCCCGCCGGGGTTGCCGCGGAGGTCCAGGATGACGGCCCGGACCGTGCCCTGCGCCTGCACGCCGGCGATGGCCGTCCGGATCTGCGCCGACGCAGGCCCGAGAAAGTCGCTCAGGCGGACGTACGCGACGCCGTCGGCCGGCGCGCCGGCGAAGCCGGAGAATGCGACGCGGTCGGTCGCGTCCTCGGCGCGCGCGAGCTGGAACGTCAGCCGTACGGGCGGGCCCGCCGTAGCCTCGCGCTCGAGCTCGACCGCGACGACGGATCCGGGCTCGCCGCGCAGCAGCGCCGTCGCCGCGGCCGCCGTGAGGGCCGCCGCCGGGCGGCCGGCGATGGTCACGACGGCGTCGCCGGGGCGCACGCCCTGCGCCTCGCCCGCCGACGCGCCGAGCACGGCCGCCACGACGAGCCGCCCGCCCGCCTGCGCCACCACGACGCCGACCCCGCCAACGTCGCGGCCCTGCTGGAGGCGGCCCGCGGCCGTCGTCGCCTCGTCGAAGAAGACCGTGTACGGGTCCAGCTCGGCCGTCATCGCCGCCATGCCGGTCCGCATGAGGCGCTCGGCGTCGACGGGCTCGACGTACTCGGACGCGAGCACGCGGTACAGCTCGCCGAAGAGGCCGACGTTCTTGCGGACGGCGAAGAGGGCGTCGGCCGTCTGCGCGCGCGCCGGGGCCAGGACAGCCGGGGCGAGGACGAGGGCGATCAGGGCGACGGTCGTCGCGGCGGTCGTCCGCGCGGTCGGGCGAGGCGTCATCGGGCGGGGGGCGGGTGAGCGGACGGGAACGGGCGAGCCCGGCGTTTCGCTCACGCCATGCCGTCGCCAGAGGCCGTCGGTGGCTCACTCGGCGGCGCGCCCTCTAGCGGCTCCGTGCCGAGCGGCTCGACGGCGAGGGGCGCGGCCACGGCGGTCACGGGCGGGGCGAGGGCGGCCAGCCGCGCCGCCTCCTTGCGCTTGCCGCGCTCGACGACGCGCGTCATCGTGATCGAGAACTGGTACAGCAGCACCAGCGGCAGCGACATCACGACGAGGCTCAGCGGGTCCGTGCCCGGCGTGATGACCGCGGCCAGGATGAGAATCACGACGATGGCGTAGCGCCAGCTCTTCTGGAGCAGGTCCCCGGTGACGAGGCCCAGCTTGGCCAGCACGTACACGACCACGGGCAGCTCGAAGAGCAGGCCGGCCCCGAACGTGAGCGTCACGAGCTGCGAGAAGTAGCGCGAGATGTCGAACTCGTTCAGGATCGTCGACGAGATCTGGAACGTCGCGAAGAACTGGAGCGACAGCGGCGACAGCACGAGGTAGCCGAACGTGATGCCGAGCGCGAAGAAGAACGACGCGAACAGCGCCCCGAAGCGGACGCCGCGGCGCTCGGCGGGGTACAGCGCCGGCTCGATGAACTTCCAGATCTGGAACACGATCACCGGCGAGCCGGCCACGAGCGCGCCCGCGAAGACGGTCCCGTAGTAGGCGAAAAACTGGCCCGTGATGGAGCGGTTCTGGAGGACGACATCGACCGCCTGGATGTGCATCAGGCGGTACATGAACCACTCCTTGTGGGTCTGCGCGAGCAGGATGTTGTCGATGATCCAGTCCGCGAAGACGAAGCAGAGCACCATCGCGACCGCGATGCCGGCGAGCGCCTTGAAGAGGTGCCAGCGCAGCTCCTCGAGGTGGTCGAGAAAGGGCATCTCGCCGGGCGAGGCGGGCTCGCCGGTCGGGCCGAGGATGACGGGCGGCGGGGCGTCGGCGGCGTGGACGGGCGCGCCCGAGGCGTCGAGGATGGCGACGCCCGACGGCCGTGCGTCCGAGGCCGCGAGCAGGGCGGGCGTCGCCGGGGTCAGGACCGG
>JAYWIE010000755.1:0-1659 GCA_043789155.1 Rubricoccaceae bacterium
TCTTCGGAGGGCCGCCCCGCGTTCAGTTCAGCGTGGGCGGCCGTAGGTTGCCGGGGCACCACACGACACGATCCGATGGAACGCATCCGGCTGACGGCGCTCATCGAGGCAGACGAGACGGGCTACATCGCCCTCTGCCCCGAACTCGACGTGGCGAGCGAGGGCGAAACGGTCGAAGAGGCGCGGGCTAACCTCACCGAGGCACTCGAGCTGTTCTTCGAGGCAGCCTCCCCCGCCGAGGTCGCCCACCGGCTTCGGCGCGACGTGTTCGTGACGAGCGTGGAGGTGTCCGTCGGGTAAGCTCCCTGTCCGGCCGCGACGTCTGTGCGATGCTCGCCGCGCACGGGTTCGCGCAGGTCCGGCAGCGCGGAAGCCACATCGTCATGCAACGGGCCGAGACGGCAGGCACGACGACCGTTCCCGTCTCGGACCACCGCGAGTTGGAAGCTGGGACGCTCCGGTCCATATCCGGCAGTCGGGCCTGGCCCGCTCGCTGTTCGTAACGGACGCGGGGCGGCTCTCGCAGGAGGGCCGCCCCGCGTTCGGTTCAGCGCAGCAGCGCGCGAGCGGCGGCCGGGTCGCCGTCGTTGGGCGCGGGCGTGATGCCGAGCGCTGCGCAGAGCATCTCGTACACGTCGACCGTCCGGAAGGCCGGGACCGTGACGCCGCCGGTCTTGAACGCCGGGCCCGACGCGAACAGGATCGCCTGCATCTCGGGTGCCTCGTTGTCATAGCCGTGCGTGCCGCCGCGCGGGCTGCGCGCGGTGCCGCGCGTGGTGAGCGTCCAGCCGACGTCGGCGACGAGGACGAGCGGGGCGATGCGGACGCCCTCGTCGAAGTGGAAGCGCTCCGGGACGCCGCCGGCCGACGCCGGCCGGTCGCGGCGGTAGACCTGCACGTGGTCCAGCGCCGAGAGCGCCGTCGCGAGCGAGTCGAGCGTGCCGGGCGTCGGCCAGACCATCGTCGTGGCCCCGTAGAGCGTGCGCTCGGACTGCGCGGCGAAGCGCGGCGCGGCGTCGTCGAGGTAGACGACGCGGTCGGGCGAGAGCGCGGCCATGCCGTGGTCCGACACCACGACGACGTTGGCCGTCCGGCCCAGCCGGCGGAGGCCCTCCTGGAGGCGGACGAGGGCGGAGTCCGCCTGCATCACGGCGGGACCGATCTCAGGGGCGTCCGGCCCATCCTCGTGGCCGACGTGGTCGACGCCCTCGAAGTAGAGCGTCACCAGGCGCGGGCGCGTCGCCGCTGGCCGGGCGAGCCACGCCAGGGCGGTGTCGACGCGGGCGGCGTAGGGCATGTCGCCGTCGTAGACGGCCCAGTCGCTCGGGCGGACGCCGCCGATGGCGGCCTCGGAGCCCGGCCAGAACATCGTCGCCGCGCGCGCGCCCTGGCGCTCGGCCGTCGCCCAGAGTGGCTCGCCGCCCCACCACCGCGGGTCCGTGACGGCGTCGCGGTTGCCGAGCGAGAAGCTGCCCAGCACGGGGTCGAACATGCTGTTGCCGACGATGCCGTGGTGCTCGGGGTAGAGGCCCGTCACGAGCGCGTAGTGGTTCGGGAACGTCAGCGACGGGAAGACGGGCGTCATGTGCTCGGCGTGGACGCCCTCGGCGGCCATGCGGTCGAGGCCGGGCGTCGCGGCGCGGGCGCGGTAGTCCGGGC
>JAYWIE010000756.1:0-1630 GCA_043789155.1 Rubricoccaceae bacterium
CACCTCTCGGACATCCACTTCGGCAAGATCGCGCACCCGGCGATCGTCGGGACGTTGATCGACGACGTCAACGGGGGCCGCGTCGACCTCGTGGCGGTCTCGGGCGACCTCACGCAGCGGGCGCGGCGGCGCGAGTTCGCGGCCGCGAGAGGCATGATCGACGCCTTCGCGCCGCCGGTCGTGGTCGTGCCCGGCAACCACGACGTCCGCGCGTGGTGGCACAACCCGGTCTCGCGCCTCTGGCGCTCGACGTCGCGCTTCCGCCGGCTGATCTCGGCGGACCGCGTGCCCGTGTTTGCCGCCCCGGGCGTCGTCGCGGTCGGCATCAACTCGGCGCACGGGCTGACGGTCAAGGGCGGGCGCATCCGGCCCGAGGCGCTCGCCGAGATGGAGCGCGCCTTCGCCGCGGCCCCGCCCGACGCCTTCCGCGTGCTCGTGGTGCACCACCACCTGCTGCGGCTGACGGCCCTCGGCGACCACGACGTCTCGCGCGGCGCGCGGCGCGCGCTCGCCGTAGCCCGCCGCGCCGGCGTCGACCTCGTGCTGTGCGGCCACCTGCACCGCAGCCACGTCGAGAGCGTCGAGGTCGCCGGCGGGGCGGACGGCTACCGGCTCGTCGTGGCCTCGGCCGGCACGGCGACGTCCAGCCGCGGGCGCGCCGAGAACGCCGGGGCCAACTTCTACAACTGGGTCGACGTCTCAGCTGACGCCTTCGCCGTGTGCGAGCGCCGCTTCGACCCCGCCGCCGGGACGTTCGCCGAGGCCCGCCGCTTCGAGTTCGCCCGCAACCGACCGGCATGACCGCTCCGGCCCTCCCCGACGCCTGTCTCAACTGCGGGGCCGCGCTCGCCGGCCGGTTCTGCGCGGCGTGCGGCCAGAAGGCGCAGTCGCTCCGGACACCGATCGGTGCCTTCCTCGCCGACTCGTTCACCGAGTTCTTCGGCGTCGACGGGCGCGTCTGGCGCACGGTCCGCGATCTCATCGCGCACCCGGGCAAGCTCACGGTCGACTTCGTCGAGGGCCGGCGGACGGCCGCGCTGCGCCCGTTCCGGGTCTACCTCACGGCGACGCTGCTCTTCTTCGTCACGCTCGGCCTCGCCTCCTCCGGCGACGACGCGCCCGCGGCGTCCGACGCGCCCGCGACACCGCTCTCCGGCCCGCGCTTCCCCGCCGACTCGCTCGTCGCCGCCCGCGACGCGGCGGCGGCGCTCGACACCTGGGCCTTCACCATGCGCGACCAGCGCCGCGCGCTCGGCGTCGCCCGGCAGGTCCTGACGGGCCTCGACTCGTCGGCGACGGCGCGCGCGATGCTGCTCGTGGACTCGCTCGGGCGTCAGCAGGCGCGCTTCGAAGCCCTCGGAGACTCGCTCCGCGCGATGCCGGACACGGCGCGCGTCGCCGCCGGCGCGTTTGCGCTCGCGCTGCCCCCGGGTGCCACGGCAGACAGCTCCGGCAACGGCTTCTCCCTGTTCGAGGGCTCGCTCGTGCGGCAGATGCCGGACTGGCTCAAGGGCGACCTCGCCCGGCGCGTCGAGCGCGCGCAGTCGCCCGAGGCGAAGGAAGCCGCGCGGCAGGCCGCCATCGCCGCCTTCATCGGCCAGATCCCGACGACGCTCCTGGTCGTGCTGCC
>JAYWIE010000757.1:0-1653 GCA_043789155.1 Rubricoccaceae bacterium
ATGCGGATCTGCCACAGGCCCGGCCCGGCCGGACCGACGACCTGCCCCGTGAAAAGGGTGGGGTCGCCGCCGCCCTCGCCGCCGCCGACCACAAACACGGCGAACGGCCGGGATGTTGCCGCAAGGTTGGTGTCGGCCGCCCCGCCTGGGGGGAAGCCGCCGGCCTCCTGCCCACCGGTCGCAAGGCGGGCTACGGTTGCACCGGCCGCGCCGATACCGAGCGTCTGCACGCCCGGCTTGCCGTCCTCGCCGATGATCGCGCCCGACGAGCGGAGCGTGTCGATGTCGAACTCGCTGCCCGCGACCCACAGCGGCGAGAGGATCGTGAACCCGCGCGCCAGGAACAGGCCGAGCGCCTTCGATCCGTTGTCCTCGTTGTACGGCGTGATGATCGTGGACGCCTGAACGACGCCCTCCTCGACCTCGTCCGTGAACGGGATGCCGATTTGATTGCCGTAGAACAGGTTGCCGTCTGCCTGCGGCAGCCGGTAGATGTCGCCGTAGAGCCCGTTCGCCAGGATGCCCGAGCCCGCGTTTGCGCGGAACAAGCCGCCCTCATACCGGCCGACGTTGTTGTCCCCGTGACGCTGCGCGCGGATACCCTCGCCCGAGCCGATGACGAAATGCGCGCCGGCGACGGTCGCGGTCGGCGTCAGCACGGCCGCCAGCGTGATCTGCGTGTCCGAGTCCACGGAGAAGACCGAGCCGGTCCAGCCCGGGATGCCGTCGATGCGGATCTTGTCGCCGATGCGAAGGGCCATGCCCAGGAACGCCGTGCCGACGCCCGTCACGGTGCGGGTGCCGGCGCCTACGGAGACCGTGCCGGACGTGAGCACCTTCTGAGCGGGTTCCAGGTAGCCCCACGGGCCGGCGTAGCCTGCCGAGAAGAACGCCGTGCCGTTGTAGCGGAAGACCGGGCGGTCCCAACTGATGCCGTCGTTGTTGGTGCCGCCGCCGACGAGCCGAGTCCGGCTCAGGAGCACGCCGTCACGGCGCGCGCGCACGGCCTCGACGGCGTCGAAGTGAGAGAACGCGACCGACGCCACCAGAAAGCATGTCGTGGCGAGCCGCGCCCCGTCCGCCTGCACCCCGCTCATCCTCATCGTCTTGTCTGAGAGCGCGAGCACCGAGCGCATGGGGGCCGTCGCCCGAATGATCGTCTGCGCGTCGAGGTAGCTCGGCTGCAGCGTGGACTGCCCCACGATGTGCGTGCGCGTCGGGACGACGATCTCGCCGTCCGTCTCGTAGACGCGCGACTCGAGCCGGACGCGCCGGTTGTCCGCCTCGGCCAGCATTGAGTCGAACACGTCTCGCGTGCCCTCCGGCGTGTCGAGGTCCGCCTGCGTCCCGTGCGTCTCCGGGGTGAGGTCGCTGGGCAGCACGGCGAACGGCACCGCCTCGAGCGGGACGGTGAACCGCCCCGGCGGGCCGAAGACGTCGGGCGCGAGCACCGGCAGCGGCAGGCCGGCGGTGAACGCCAGGTCCTCGCCCACCAGGGCAACCGTGTACCGCCAGCGCATGTTGCCGGCGCTTTCGTCGCGGCCCACCTCCACGACGTCGCCGGCGGTGAGCCCGCCGAGCGCCAGGTCGGCCTCGGCGCGCGTCTCGTAGACGTCGGCGAGCGCAGACGCCTCGACGAGCGCCTCGGCGCGC
>JAYWIE010000758.1:0-1653 GCA_043789155.1 Rubricoccaceae bacterium
GCCCCGACGTGCGCGGACGAGAGCAGGCGGCCGTCGCCGGCGTAGCCGAACGGCAGGACCGTGGCCGCGAGGAAGGCCGGCGTCGCGCCCGGCCCGGCCGTGTTCTGGAAGTAGAAGACGTCGCCGGAGAAGTCGCCCGAGACGACGTCGGTGTCGCCGTCGCGGTCGAGGTCGCAGAGGGCGGGGATGCTGCGGACGCCCGCGCCGGCCTGCACCAGCCCGAACGGGTTCTGGACGGGCGCGGCGAACTGCGGCGTCTGCGCCGCGGCAGGCCCGGCGGCGAGGGCGAGGGCGAAGAGGGAGGTGCGGAGGCGCATGGAATGCTGGGCGTTGGGGCGAGCAGGATAGGCAGGGTTCGGGCCCTGGCGACACGCGGAGTCGTGGCGGCCCGCGCCGTCGGGACCGACGCGCACCGCGAGCGTCCGGCCCGAGCGGCAGCGTGCCCGCTGCGGCACCGGTCTCGGCGAGGCTGCGCGCGCCGCGGCGGCGGGCGTCGCGGCGGCGGGCGACGCACGCACACCGCCGTGCCGGCGGCGCATGCAGAACCCCGGCGGCGCGCGGCCCGTCATACTGCCCTAACGCGGCTCCGCTAGCTTGGCCGACACCCCCCCCGCCCGACATGCCCCCGACCGAGGGACCGCCCGACGCCACCGTCCTGCTCGTCGACGACGAGCCCGACCTCGTCGAGATGATCGAGTATGCGCTCACGGCCGAGGGCTTCCGCGTGCTCACGGCGACCAACGGCGTCGACGGGCTCGCGCTCGCCGAGGCCGAGCGGCCGGACCTCATCGTGCTCGACATCATGATGCCGCGCATGGACGGCGTCGAGCTCACGGCGCGGCTGCGCGAGACCGGGCAGCTCCGCCTCACGCCGATCCTGATGCTGACCGCCCGCACGGGCGAGGGCGACGAGGTCGCCGGGCTCGAGGCCGGTGCGGACGACTACCTGCCCAAGCCCGTCTCGACGCGCCGCCTCGTCGGCCGCATCCGGGCGCTGCTGCGCCGCGTCGAGCGCGAGGACGAGGTCACGCAGACGCTCCGCGTCCACGACCTCACCATCGACCGCGAGCGCTACGTCGTCGAGCGGGCCGCGACGGGCGAGACCTTCCGCCTGCCGCGCAAGGAGTTCGAGCTCTTCTACTTTCTCGCGGCCCACCCCGGCCGCGTCTTCTCGCGCGAGGACCTGCTCGACAGCGTCTGGGGGCCCGACGTCTACGTCGTCGACCGGACCGTCGACGTCCACGTCCGCAAGATCCGCGAGAAGGTCGGCATGCCGTACATCGAGACCGTCAAGGGCGTCGGCTACCGCCTCGCCGAGTCCCTCGACGCCTGAGCCGTGCCCGTTCGCCCCGACCCGCTGCCCGCCCCCCAGTCGACGCCGCTCGTGCACCGCGTGGCGTTCCGGGTCGCGCTGGCCGTCGCGGCGGCCGTCGCGACGTGCGTCGGGCTCGGGGCGCTCGTGCTCGCCGCCCTGCCCGCCGTGCCGCGCAGCGTGTCGCCGGTCGGGCTCGAGGCGGCGCTCGCCGGGCTGCTGCTCGCGGTCGTGGCCGGCGGCGCGGCCTACGCCGCGGTGCAGCGCCGCATCGGGGTCCGGCTCGAGCTCGCGCGGCGCACGCTCCGCGAGGCCCGCAAGCGCCGCTTCGATGGCCTCGG
>JAYWIE010000759.1:0-1652 GCA_043789155.1 Rubricoccaceae bacterium
CTCACGCACGCGACGGGCGAGCGGGCGCAGGTCACCGAGAACGTGCCGCGCCTCGTCCGCCTCGGCGACCGCCCGCGCCTCGGCCGCGCGCGCCTCGGCGTCGACGCCGTCGTGGGGGCGCGCGTGCGCGACGAGAGCGGCAAGATCCGCCTCACGCTCGGCCCGCTGCGGCTCGCGGCTTACCGCGACCTCCTGCCCGGCGCGGCCGGCGCGGCCCGCGTCGACGCGCTCGTCCGGGCCTACGCCACGGACTGGCTGGACTACGACGTCGACCTGCTGCTGCACGCCGCCCACGCGCCGCCGCTGCGCCTCGGCGACCGCGCGAGCGCGCGCCTCGGCCACACCGCCATCCTCGGGACGCCGCCCCACCCGGTCGTCCGCCGCCGCGTCCACTACTCGCCTCTCCCGCCATGATCTCCCGAGACGTCAAGCGCCTGCTCCTCACGCTCAACGACGCCACGACGCGCGCGCTCGAGGGCGCGGCCGGGCTGGCCGTCGGCCGCGGCCACTACGAGGTGACCGTCGAGCACCTGCTGCTGAAGCTGCTCGAAGACGGCACCGGCGACGCGACCCTCGTCCTGACGCGCCTGGGCGCGGACGTCGGGCACGTCGGCCGCGCGCTGACCGCGGCCGTCGAGCGGATGCGGACCGGAAACGCCGGCCGGCCGGCCTTCTCGCCCCTCCTGCTGGACGTCGTCGAGCGGGCCTGGATCGCGGCGTCGCTGCACCACGGCCTCGCCGAGGTCCGCTCGGGCGCGCTCGTCGAGGCGTTCCTCGAGGCGGACCAGTTCGCGATGTCGCCCGTCCGCGACGCGATGGCACCCGCCACGGCCGACGCCGTCCGCGAGCGCTTCGGCGCGCTCGTCGAGGGCTCGGACGAGAACCGCGCCGCGCGCCACACGGCCCGCCTGCCGAGCGCGACCGGCGGCGAGACCGCGCTCGACCTCTACACGCACTCGGTCACGGACCAGGCCCGCGACGGCAAGATCGACGCCGTCTTCGGGCGCGACCGCGAGATCCGGCAGGTCATCGACGTCCTGTCCAGGCGCAGAAAGAACAACCCGATCCTCGTCGGCGAGGCGGGCGTCGGCAAGACGGCCGTCGTCGAAGGGCTCGCCCTGCGGATCGCACTGGGCGACGTGCCCGAGGCGCTGCGCGAGGCCGAGATCGCCGCCCTGGACCTCGGCGCGCTGCAGGCCGGGGCCGGCGTCAAGGGCGAGTTCGAGGCCCGCATGAAGGCAGTCATCGACGCCGTCCGGGACGCGCCCCGCCCGACGATCCTGTTCATCGACGAGGCGCACACGCTCGTCGGGGCCGGCGGCGCGGCCGGCACCGGCGACGCGGCCAACCTGCTCAAGCCGGCCCTCGCGCGCGGCGAGCTGCGGAGCATCGCAGCGACGACGTGGAGCGAGTACAAGCGCCACATCGAGAAGGACCCGGCGCTCGCGCGGCGCTTCCAGATGGTCAAGGTGGACGAGCCCGGCGTCGAGACGGCCGTCGTGATGATGCGCGGCGTCCGCGACCGCTACGAGCAGCACCACCGCGTCCAGATCACCGACGCCGCCGTGCGCGCGGCCGTCGTGCTGTCGGACCGCTACCTCTCGGGCCGGCAGCTGCCGGACAAGGCCGTCGACCTGCTGGACACGGCGTCG
>JAYWIE010000760.1:0-5739 GCA_043789155.1 Rubricoccaceae bacterium
ATCGTCCGTCCGGACGGCGCGCCGGCCCTGCTCGACCTTCCGCTCGTCGAGGCGCTCGCGGCCTTCGAGGACCACCCCCGTGCCTCGCCGCCGCCGACGCCCGCCCGCGGCTGGACGGTCGTCCTCGACGCCGACGTGCCGCTCTCGGACGCCGTCTCGGTCGTCGTCCGCCGGATGCAGCCCGACCTCCCGCTCTCGTTCGAGCCCCGCCGCTTCGCCCCGCGCGAGGTCGTCGCCGGCACGCTCCTGCCCACCCATGTACCTCAGTAAGCTCGTCCTCAACCCGCGCCACGCGCAGGCACAGACGGACCTCGCCGCGCCCTACGACCTCCACCGGACGCTCGCGCGCGCGTTCCCGGACGACGGCCCCGACGCCCACCGCGCCCGCCACGGCGTCCTCTTCCGGATCGAGGACGCCGCCCAGCATGGCATCCCGGTCCTCGTTCAGTCGGCGACGGTGCCCGACTGGACACGCCTCCCGCCCGGGTACACCGTCCTCCTCGACGGGCCCAAGCTGTTCTCGCCCGCGCTCGAGGTCGGGCAGCGCCTCCGCTTCCGCCTCGTCGCCAACCCGGTCCGGCGCACGCACGAGGAGGGCCGCCGGCACGCCGTCCGGCTCCCGCTCGTCCACGCTCGCGCCGACGCCCCGGCCGGGCTCCCCGACGGCTATCTCGACTGGCTCGAGCGCCAGGCGCGCAAGGCCGGCGTCGCCATCGACGCCGTCGCGGACGCGCCCTTCCGCCTCGCCAGACGCCAGCGCCGCGGCCCCGCGCTCGACGGCGCGCTCGCCAAACCCGACATTCCGCACTTCGGCGTTCGCTTCGACGGTACTCTGACGGTCACCGACGCCGAGGCGCTCGCCGCGGCCGTCCGAACCGGCATCGGGCCGGCCAAGGCGTTCGGCTTCGGCCTCCTCTCGCTCGCGTCGCGCTGACACACCGTCGGTGCCCGATGCCGAAATCCGGCGGCATCTGGCGCGTCAGCATGGGCAACCCCCCGCCGCCCATGCTGACGCTCGCTCCGCCCGACCTCTCGGCCGTCCCCTTCGACGCGCTCGACGGCGCGCGCCTGCTCGGCCTCGGGGGCGCACCCCCGCCCGCGCCGTCCGCGAAGGCCTCCCTGCGGACGCCCTCGACGCGCTCCTGGCGGTCCTCGACGTCCCGCCGGCGCTCCTGGCGAACGCGCTCGACATCGCCCTGCGCACGCTCGCGCGCCGCCGGACGCCTCGCGCCGGACGAGTCGGACCGGCTCCTGCGCGCGGCGTCCCTCGCCGAGATGGCGATCGCCGCGCTCGGCACCGCGGCCGCCGCCGGGCTCGCCGAGCCCAGGCGGCTCCTCGGCGACGAGTCGCCCCTCCAGCACGCCGACACCGCCCTGGGCGCGCGGGCCGTCGAGGACATGCTCTACGCCGTCGATTTCTCGGCTCCGGCCTGATGCCGCCGGCGACCCCCGCCAGCAGCATCGCCGCGTGGCGGCTCACCAGGCCCGCTGTGTCGGCACAGCCCTCTCGGGCCCCGGCTCGACGCTCCGGCCGCTGGCACCTCCGCGGCCGGCCCGTCGTCTCCGCGGCCTCGTCGGCCGCGCTCGTCGAGACGCTCGTTCACGTCGAGCACGCCGACCTGCTCCGTGACGCCTACGTTGCGCTCCGCATCCCGGGCGCGCTCGTGGCGCGCCTCGCGGACCTGCCGCCGGAGGGGCAGGCGGGGCCGCACCCGGCCTCGACGCAGCGCCTCAGCCCAAACTGGTTCGACGCGCGGCGCTCGGTCGCGCTCCTCGTGCCGTTGGCCGTCGTCCCGCACGAGTGGAACGTCCTCCTGAACCCGCTCCACCCGGGCTTCCATGAGGTAGGCAGCCCGGAGCCGTTTCCCATCGACGCCCGCCTCGCCCCGGGCCTCTGACGGACACGCGTGCGGTCCCGCCGCGACGGCACCACGCGCCGGCGGCGGGCCGCGCGCTGGCCAGCGCAGATCTGCGCAGCGGACCGCCCGTCTGACATAGGCCCCGCTCGCGCTCGGCAGGACCGTCGCGCGCTCGGGAGAACCGTCTCGTAGGTGCACCCGCCGGTCCAGCCCCGATCACCCCGGACGGGGTAGCCCCGGACAGTGTCGCCCCGGAGCCCGCGCTCGGCCAGCGCACACGCGCGCAGCGTACCGGTGGGCTCCGGCGAACGCTCGCTCTGCTCGGCGCGGGCCGAGCGCGGGTCCCGCGCGGCGGCTATCCACACGCACGGCCTGCAGAGGCGGGCGAGGCTTTCGAAGCCGCCCAGGCGGGACGTCAGGAAAAAAGTGAGCGGCAGGGTTAGACGGAGGCGTCTCGCGAGTCTCGCTCTCCGGCTACCTCCCCCCGGCACCCCATGTCCCCTGATTCCTTCACCCCGGCGACTGCCGCGCTCCCGCCGCTTCTCACGCGCGAGAGCGTCTGCCACGCCGTCGCCGACCGCTTTCTCGGGCTGTCGTCTCCCGAGGACGACGCGGTCGCAGCCCTGCTCGTCTCGCTCGACCCGGCCTCGCAGGCCGAAGCGGCGGCGGCGGAAGCCTACCTCGTCTATCTCCTGGGCGACGAAAGCCCCGTCGACCGCTACGAGCGCCTCACCGGCCGCCGTTTCGACCCGTGACCGGGACGCCGGGCACCGAAGAGGGGAGAGGGGGCCGGCCCTGAAACCGGCCGCCTCCGTGCCCCACCCACCACCCGTTTGCCCGCGCTCGATGAGCTACACCCTCCGCGACGGCCATGCCGCCACCACGAACCGTGGCCCGGCCCTGCTCCCCATCGAAGGCGCACGGGCCGTCGCGGACCAGTCGGACCTGCTCGTCCTGATCGGCTACCACAGGCCGTCGCCCGAGGAGCGGCGCGCGGTCGAGGCGGCTCCGGTCGACCTCGCCGTGCTCACCCGGGGCCCCGTCGCCCTGCTCCTTCTCCAGTTCGGCAGCCCTGCCGACACCGGACACGTCGCCTGCGTCGCCCCGCTCAGCCTTCTCGACCCCGACGCCGACCCCGCGCCGTTTCTCGGTGCCGATGGCGACGGCACCCCCCTCCGCGTCGCGCTCTGTGACGGTGAGAGCGGCCGCGTCCGGGCGACGCGCACCCTCTACGTGCCTCTACGGCTCGCACAACCTCTCCGTACGACCGGACGCGCGCAGCGCGCCGTCTACCGGTCACATGCCGACGTGCAGGCCGCAGCGCTCCGCGTCGCGCGCCGCGAGACCTTCGAGGCGCTCCTGTCGCGCGCGACGCTGCACGTCCACCTCTGAGGCCTCGCCCAGGTCGCCTCGTCTTTACTCTACTGCCCCACGGGCTCACCGCCCACGTGCTCTCTCCCTCTATGGCGTCCGAAACGTCTCCCGCCTCCATCGCCGACGACCAGGTCCACTCGTTTCTGGACGAGGTCGTCCGGGGTACGCGCAAGTACGAGCAGGTCTCGCGCCTCGAAGGACAGGTCGAGCGGGAGTACCGAGGCCGCGTGCTCTACGAGCTGCTCCAGAACGCGCACGACGCGCTCCCGAGACCGGGGCTCGGAGGCGCACGCCGGGTCCGGATCGTCCTAGAACACGACGGAGCAGGCCTCGCGCTCCTCGCAGCCAACGACGGCCTTCCGCTCGCGGGCCACAACGTCCGCGGCCTCTGCGAAATGACGCTCAGCACCAAGGACCCGGCCACGTCCATCGGCAACAAGGGCGTCGGCTTCCGCAGCGTCCTGGCCGTCTCCGAAACCCCGCAGATCTACTCGCGCGACCCCTCTGGCTCGCCGAACAGTCCTTTCGGAGGGCACTGCTTCGCCTTCGATCCCGCCGCGACGGGCAGGCTGCGGGCGGCCGTCGCCGAGTTCATCGCCGGCGGTGCGCCCGGGTCTCCCTTCTCGTCCGCGCCGCTCGTCCCGCCAGCCGAGGCGGACCGTCTCCGCGATGCCCTCTGCATCGCCGACCGGGCGGCACCGGGCCGCGTCGCCGCAGCCGCCGAGAAGGTGTCGCCGTACGCACTCCCGCTTCCGGCCCCGCCGCCGTCGCCCGCCATCGCCCGGCTCGCCGCCGACGGCTTCGCCACGGTCGTCCGGCTCCCACTCCGTCCTGGTGCTGACGTGGCGGATCTCCGCCTGCAGCTGGGTGCCCTCGCCGCGCCGGAAACCCTGCTCTTCCTCGACCGCCTCGACCGCCTCGAACTCTCGGTCGACGCCACCGAGCACGTCCTCACGCGCTCCGACGGTGGGCCCGCCCCCGCAGGCGGCCGCACGCTCCTCATCACCACCGCCAGCGACGACGCCGTCGAACGCGTCGCTCGCTTCTGGACGTGGACGCGGACGGTCGGCGACGCGCCAGAGGAGGCGCAGCGCCTCGCTGCCGCCATCGCGGGCTCAAGCCTCCCGGACGGCTGGCAGAATGTCACCACGGCGCGCGTCAATGTCGCCGTCGAGGCCGCCACCCGCCCGCGCCCCGGCCGGTACAGCCTCTTTCTCCCGACGCGCCTCCCGTCGGGCTCGGCCGCCTTCCTCAACGCCCCGTTCTCGGGAAGCCTCGACCGCGACCGGATCGACCCGGCACTCCCGCTCAACCGTCTCCTCATCGGCGCACTCGTCGACGAGTGCGAGCGGGTCGTGTGGGAACTCAACGACGCTGACCCGTCCGACGAGGTCGCCGCCGCCGTCCGGCTCGCGCTCGTCGCCCCGCTCGGTACGCAGCAGCTTCCCGCACTCGACGCGGCTCGTCTCGTCCGTGCAGCTCTGGAGAGCGACGGGCGACTCGTTGCTGACCTCTCATTCGTCGCGACGGACCAGGGCTGGGCACCCCCGCAGGCTGCCCGCGTCGTGGACGGGCCGCCAGGCCTCAAGAGTACGTACCTCATCACACCTCTTGCGCTCCGCCAGGCGTCGCCGTTCCCGGTCGTCGCGCGCCACCTCTCCGAGCCCTTTCGCGCGCTCTCAGTCGCCCTCGGCACGCCGTCCGTGCCCACACCGGCCGAGCACGTCCAGATCGTCGCGGCCGCGGTCGCCAGAGCCGCGGCGGCCTCGCCCGACGTGGACTGGAACGTGCTCCTCGCCGACCTGCAGGTGCACGTTCCCAGCGCAGCAGACCTCGCGCGCGTCCGCGTCCTGCCCTCGGGCTCGGACGGAGCGCTCGTGGCCCCGCTCGGCCCGCCCGCGCTCTTCTTTCCGCCCGAGCTCAACCGCGACCTCCGGGACGTGCCGCCGGCCCTGCAGAGCCAGGTCGCCTTCCTCTCGCCACGCGTCCGGCTCCACGACGACCGCCTCACGGGCCGTCCGCGCACCGACGCCCGCAAGTACCTCGCGAGCGTCGTCTCGGAGTTCGAGCCCGAGGAGCTCCTACGCGACGTCGTCGCGCCCGCCGTGCCCACCTCGCCGCTCCCTCTGGACGGGGACGAGGCCCGGCGCTGGGCCTCCATCCTGCCCTGGGCCGCCCGCCTCCTCACGGGCGACGCGCCGGATGCCCGCGCGCGCTCGTTCCCGGTCCCCTGCTTCGGGGGCTGGTTCCCGGCCGGCGAGGCCTCGTACGGCCCCGGCTGGGACGACCTCGGGGCGACCGTCACGCGCTATCTCCAGAGCGCGCGCAAGGCAGGCTCGGCAACGGCCTCCAGCGCTCGGGACCGGATCCTGCTCCCGCCCGATCACCCGGCCTGGGCAGGCATCGAGCCCACCCGGCTCTGAACCGTTTTGGTTGACGCTTAGCACTTGTGTTGAGGCTGCCCCTGCTGTGGTGGTGGCAGTGCGTATCAATTTGTTGCCGACTA
>JAYWIE010000761.1:0-1619 GCA_043789155.1 Rubricoccaceae bacterium
GTGCGGCGGCGGGGAGCGCGGCGGCGGGGGGAGGCGGGCGGGGCGGGGTCTGAACGGCGGGCATAGGCTCGGGTTTACCCGACCGGCGGGGCAGGGGAGGCGCGGTCCTACGCCGGACGCCCGCGGGCGGGTTCGCGGCACCGTGCGCCGGGTGGACGTCGTGGAACAGGCGGACTGAGCGGGCTGGCGGGGCGTCATGCAACAGACGCCCCGGCGAGGCGTCTCTACGGGGCTCCCATCCTGGTCCGACCGATGCGCTACGCCCTGCCTCTCGTGCTCCTGCTCGTCGCGGGCTGCGCCGCCCGCCCGGCCGTCGTCGGCTCGCCGGTGTCGCCGAACGGCTCGTCCGCGCCCGTCTCCGTGCCGGGCGTGCCGGCCTCGGTGGCTCTGGCGACGGCGGTGCTCAACGGGACCGTGACGTACCGGCAGCGCGTCGCGCTGCGCCCCGGCTCGACCGTCGTCGTGCGCGTCGAGGACCTCTCGGGCGTCCCGGCGCGCGTCGTCGCCGAGCAGACGATCCGCCCGACGCAGCAGGTCCCGATCCCGTTCGCGATCGCCTACACGCCGAGCCGCATCGACCCGGGCCACCGCTACGGCGTCCGCGCCGAGGTCCGCGACGAGGACGGCGTGCTGACGTGGGCTACGGCGACGCCCGCGCCCGTCTTCACGCAGGGCGGGCCGGTCGACGGCGTCGAGGTCGTCGTCGTGCAGCCGTAGCCGCCACCCGTAGCCGGCACCCGACGCCCGCTCGCGCGTTCTGGATGGCCACCCACACCCGGAGCCATGACGGAGACGCTGACGATCGACGGAATGACGTGCGAGCACTGCGTCCGCGCCGTGCGCGAGGCGCTCGCGGGCGTCGACGGCGTGACGGTCGAGAGCGTCCAGATCGGCGAGGCGCGCGTGGACGTCGACGAATCGCGTGCGACGACGGACGGCATCGCGACCGCGCTCGGGGAGGAGGGCTACACGCTCGTCCAGCCGTCGTTCTGACGGGCGTGACGTCGTGGTCGGGCTTCAGACGTTGCTGTTCGAAGTTCAGACGCCATGCGCGAACATGGGACGCCTCGGCGAGGCGTCCCTACATGCGTCGCGCCTGCCGGAGAGCGTGAGCCAGGTAGGGCGTGCTCGCCGAGCGCGCCGCGTCCAGCGCGCACCTGCCTCCGACGTGCTCAGGGTCTTCTGTCGGCGGCCCATCCGGCGTCCAGCCCGGCGAGCGAGCCGATGGCCGCCCCGTCTGCGCGGGCCTGCCGGAGGGCGTCGTCCAGCACATCGAGGCGGCGCGTCCATGCCGGGTCGGCGTCCATCGCCGGGTGCCACAGCACGACGGCGACGCCGCCGCCGCGCTGCGCCTCGGCGAAGACGCCGGCGACGCGCCCGGCCGCGGCGTCGTCCGAGAGCCCGAGGTGGGTGAACAGAGCCGTGTCCATCGCGGCGAGAGGCCACTCGCGCAGCTCCGACGCCCCGTCCGCGTCCCAGAGCCGGAACGGGTGCGCCGTGCCGCGGCGGAAGCCGGGCGCGTCGGGCCAGCCGAGGGTGCTGTCGCGGCCGAACCCGGCGCGCGCGTAGATCCGCGGCGTCGTGGGGGCGTGCCAGCGGAGATAGTGCGAGCGGACCGA
>JAYWIE010000762.1:0-5714 GCA_043789155.1 Rubricoccaceae bacterium
CCCCGACCCCCGTTGGCTACCGCCCTGCGTCATCTCTCCGCAAAGACGGCGCAGGGCGGGACTCGTGCGCGCGCGCGGCGCGTTCTTCCGGGAACCCACGACCCCACATGGACGCGACGACTTCCACCGGCACCCACAGCCCCCTCGGCGGGGGCGTCCCCGACGCCTTCGAGCACCCCCGCGGCCTCTTCTGCAACCGCACGCTCAACCTGCGCAACATCGAGGCCATCGGCTACGACATGGACTACACGCTCGTCCACTACCGCGTCGAGCTGTGGGAGGAGCGGGCCTACAGCTACGTCAAGGCCGGGCTGCTCGCCCAGGGCTGGCCCGTCGAGAGCCTCGTCTTCGACCCCGACCTCGTCGTGCAGGGCCTCGTCGTAGACACCGAGCGCGGCAACGTCGTTAAGCCCAACCGCTTCGGCTACGTCAAGACGGCCTTCCACGGCACGAGGCCGCTGCCGCACGCCGAGCAGCGCGAGACCTACCGGCAGACGCTCGTGGACCTCCACGACACGCGCTGGCAGTTCCTCAACACGCTCTTCTCGATCTCGGAGGCCGGCATCTACCTCCAGCTCGTCGACCTGCTCGACGCCGGCCGGCTGCCCGCCGCGCTCGGCTACGAGGACCTCTACGCCGTCGTCCGCAAGACGCTCGACGAGGCCCACCTCGAGGGCCTGCTCAAGGCCGACATCCTCGCCGACCCGGCGCGCTTCATCGAGCCCGACGCCGAGGTCCCGCTCGCCCTGCTCGACCAGAAGAACGCCGGCAAGAAGATCCTGCTCATCACCAACTCCGAGTGGGAGTACGCCGCCCCGATCCTCACCTTCGCCTTCGACCCGCACCTGCCGGGCGGCATGACGTGGCGCGACCTCTTCGACGTCGCGATCGTGAACGCGCGCAAGCCGGCCTTCTTCTCCGAGAAGGCTCCGGCCTACGAGGTCGTGAGCGAGGACGCCGACGGCCGCGCCGTGCTGCGCAGCCACGTCGGGCCGCTCGGCGAGGGCCGCGCCTACGCCGGCGGCAACGCCGCGCTCGTCGAGGCGTCCCTCGGCCTGCGCGGCTCCGAGATCCTCTACGTCGGCGACCACGTCTACGCGGACGTCCGCGCGAGCAAGGACGTCCTGCGGTGGCGCACGGCCCTCATCCTGCGCCCGCTCGAGGACGAGATCGCGGCCATGGACGCCTTCCGCCCGCAGCAGGAGCGCCTCACCGCGCTGATGGACGAGAAGGAGCGCCTCGAAGCCTACGCGTCGGCGCTGCGCCTCGAGCGGCAGCGCAACGTCGCCGGCTACGGCCCGCAGACGGACCGCCCGGCCGACGCCCTCGAGGCCGACTTCCACGCCCTCCGCGAGCGCCTCGTCGCCCTCGACCGCGACATCGCGCCGCTCGCCCGCGCCGCGTCGATGCTCGTCAACGACCGCTGGGGGCCGCTGCTGCGCGCCGGGACGGACAAGAGCCACCTCGCCCGGCAGATCGAGGCCTCGGCCGACATCTACACCGCCCGCGTCTCCAACTTTCTCCACTACTCGCCCTTCGTCTACCTCCGCTCGGACCGCGGGTCGCTCCCGCACGACGAGGCCCACCCGCGCGACGCCGCGCTCAACGCCGCGGCCGAGGGGATGGGCTTCGAGGACGGGATGGCCGGATGAGAGTTTGGAGTTTGAAGTTTGGAGAGGTTCACCGTTGTGCCGAGTTCGGCAGTCCCAGTCTGTCGAGCGCCAAGCCTGGCTCACTTCAAACTCCAAACTGCATTTCTCGATGTTCTCCGACCTCCTCCCCGCCACGACGTTCTCGCCCGACGCTACGCGCGCGCTCGGCCGGGCGCTCGCGGCGCACCTCGCGCCCGGCGACGTCCTCGCCCTCCACGGCGGGCTCGGGGCGGGCAAGACGCAGCTCGCCAAAGGCGTCGCCGAGGGGCTCGGGCTGGACCCGGACCGCGTCACGTCGCCGACGTTCACGGTCGTCCACGAGCACGACGCGGGCGACGTGCTGCTGCTCCACCTCGACCTCTACCGCGTCGAGACCGCCGGCGACGCCGCGCGCCTCGGCCTCGGCGAGCTGCTCTCGGGCGACGCCGTCGCGCTCGTCGAGTGGCCCGAGCACGCCTTCGGCCTGCTCCCGCCGGACACCCGCCACCTGCGCCTGACGCCGCTCGCCGGCGACGCGCGGCGCATCGACCTCGTCGGCCCGTGACCGCGCTCGACCGCCTGCTCGCGCTCCCGCGGTTCGCCGATGCCGGCGCAGCCGCCTACAATCCGGGCCTGGACCGGATGCGCGCGCTCCTCGCCGGCATGGACCACCCCGAGCGTGCCGCGCCGAGCGTCCACGTCGCCGGGACGAACGGGAAGGGCTCGACGGCCTCGATGGCCGCGGCCATCGCGACGGCCGCCGGCCTGCGCGTCGGGCTGCACACGTCGCCGCACCTGCGCCACGTCGGCGAGCGGATGCGCGTCGACGGCGCGCCCGCGACGGACGACTGGCTGGACGGCGCGGCCGAGCGCTACGCCGACCTCTTCGCCCGCGTCGGGCCGAGCTTTTTCGAGGCCACGACCGCCCTCGCGTTCCTCCGCTTCGCCGAGGCGGCCGTAGACCTGATGGTGGTCGAGGTCGGGCTCGGCGGCCGGCTCGACGCGACGAACGTGCTCGCGCCGCGCGTGGCCGTCGTGACGTCGGTCGGGCTGGACCACACGGACCTGCTCGGCGACACGCTCGCGGCCATCGCGCGCGAGAAGGCGGGCATCGCCAAGCCGGGCGTCCCGCTCCTCCACGCCGTCACCGACGCTGGGGCGCGGGCGGCCATCGGCGCGACGGCGGCCGAGGCGGGCGCGCCCGTCGAGGACGTCCGCGAGACGTGCCGCGTGCGGGTCGAGTCGCCGGGCGTCGTCGCGCTCGAGACGCCCGCGAGGGACTACGGCCGCCTCGCGCTCGGCCTTCCGGGCGCGCATCAGGCGTGGAACGCAGCGCTCGCCGTCCGCGCCTGCGAACTCGCCGTGGCGGGCGTGACGCCCGCGGCCGTCGCAGCCGGGCTGGCCGGCGTCGTCCGGATGAGCGGCCTGCGCGGACGCGGCGAGACCGTCGGCGGCGTCGTGATGGACGTGGCCCACAACGCCGACGGCTGGCGCGTCGCCCTCGACGCGCTGCGCAGGCCTGGTGGCACGGCCGGACGGCTGCTCGCGGTCGTCGGGGTGATGGCGGACAAGGACGCGGCGGCCCTCGCCCGGCTCCTCGCCCGCGCCGGGGCGGTCGCGCTGCCGGTCGGGGTGCCGGGCGACCGCGCGCTCGGCCGGGACGCGCTCGCGGACGTCCTGCGGCAGGGCAGGGTGGAGGTGGCGGAGGCGGGGACGTCCGTCGCCGAGGCCCTGGCGTGGGCGGCGGCGCACCGCGCGCCGGGCGACCGCGTACTGGTGACCGGCTCGCACGTGACCGTCGCCGAGGCCCTCGACGCGCTGGGCGTCTGACGGCTCGGCGCGGCGCGGCGCTCGGCAGGGCCACGGCGAGTGGACGCGGCGCGACCCTCGGCAGGGGCACGGCGCATGGACGTGGCGCGACGCTCGGCAGGGCCACAGCATGCTGTGGCCCTACGCACGCCGGGGCGTCTGTCGGGGTGCCTGGGCACGGGCACAGCATGCTGTGCCCCTACGTCTGCCTGCGCGGGCCGTGTACCATCCCCGACCCCCAATCCCAACCCCCCGATCCCCAACCCCCAACCCCCAATCCCGTCTTCCCTGTGAAACCGCTTTCACGTTTCGCCGGGCGCGGAGGCGCGCCGCGAAAAGCAGCGAATCCAGGACGGGCGGGCACGTCGGGCGAAATCAGGTTGCTCCCTAGGCGGGCGAACTCCTATGCTCAGCGAAGTTTCGCTAGCACGCCCCGCCATGCCTCGCACCTCCCTCGTCGGCCCCTTCGCCCCCGTCCCCGTCGGCGACGGCCTCGCGCTCCACGCCGGGGCCGACACGCCCGCCGCCCGCCGCCTGCTCACACCCGAGGCCGTCGCCCTCGTCGTGCGCCTCCACCGCGCGCTCGCGACCGACCGCGCCTACCACCTCGCCGCCCGCGTGGACCGGCAGGCGCGCTGGGACGCCGGGGCCGTGCCGGGCTACCTGCCCAAGGACGCCCACCCCGAGGCGCACCGCCGCTGGCACGTCGCGCCGCTCCCGGCCGACCTGCTCACGCGCCGCGTCGAGATCACCGGTCCCGTCTCGGACGCCCGCATGGTCGTCAACATGCTCTCCCGCGGGGCCGACGGGCAGCGCGCCGACGCGGCGATGGTCGACTTCGAGGACAGCATGAAGCCCTCGTGGGACAACGTCACCGCCGGCGTCGAGAACGTCGCCGCCGCGGCCGAGGGCACGCTGTCGGCGGCGAAGGTTGACGAGGCGGGCAACGTCACCAAGGAGTACCGCCTCGACCCGGACGACATGGCCACGCTGATGGTCCGCGTGCGCGGCCTCCACCTCGACGAGGCCAACCTCCGCGTCGACGACCAGCCCGTCGCCGGCGGCCTGCTGGACTTCGCGCTGTGCATGGTCCACGCTGCGCCGGCCCTCATCGCGCGCGGCAAGACGCCCGCGTTCTACGTGCCCAAGGTCGAGCACTTCCTCGAGGCCCGCTGGTGGAGCCGCCTCTTCGCGCTCACCGAGGACGCGCTCGGGATGCCCCGCAGCACCGTCCGCGCGACGTTCCTCATCGAGACGCTGCCGGCGGCCTTCCAGATGGAGGAGATCCTCTACGAGCTCCGCGACCACGCCGCGGCCCTCAACGGCGGCCGCTGGGACAAGATCTTCTCGGACATCAAGTGCCTCCGGACGCACCCGGACCGCGTCCTGCCGGACCGCGCCTCGATCGGCATGAACCGCCCGTGGATGCGCGACTACGCCCGCCACCTCATCGACGTCTGCCACCGCCACGGGGCCTTCGCGATGGGCGGCATGGCCGCCTTCACGCCCGGCCGCACGCCCGAGGCCCGGCAGGCGCAGACCGACAAGGTCGTCGCCGACAAGCTTTTTGAGGCGTCCATCGGCCACGACGGCTGCTGGGTCTCGCACCCCTACTTCATCGGGCCCGCCTTCGGCCCGTTCCTCGACGCGCTCGCCGGCGCGCAGAACCAGCTCGGCGTCCACCCGGACATCGTGCCGCGGCCGGACCTGATGCCGCTCGGCGGCGGGCCGTACACGCTCGGCGGCCTCCGGACCAACGTCCGCGTCGGCATCGCGTACCTCAAGGGCTGGAACGAGGACGTCGGCTGCGTCGCCTGGGACGACTTGATGGAGGACCTCGCGACGCTCGAGATCTCGCGCGCCCAGACCGTCCAGTGGCGGCTCCACGGCGTCCGGCTCGAGTCCGGCGAGGCCGTCACGGACGACCTCGTCCGCGGCCTGTTCGAGACCGAGCTGGCCACGATCCTCGCCGAGGTGCAGGCCGTCGGGACCGAGGCGGACCTCTGGCGGCGCGCCGCGGCGGACGCGTCCCGCGTCTTCCTCGAGCGCGACATGCGCCCGTTCCTCGCCACGGCGTCGCCGCTCGCGGCCCTCGCGACGACCGCGCCCGGGACGTCCGGCGACGGCCACGTGAGCGACGCCGTCCCGGTGCTCTGACGCCTCCGGCGGACGCCCCGGCGCGTCGAAACACGGGCACGGACGGCGTGCCTGGACCACACGCGGGCACAGCAAGCTGTGCCCCTACGGGGTGGCGCATGCGTTTCCGCGCGTGAT
>JAYWIE010000763.1:0-1638 GCA_043789155.1 Rubricoccaceae bacterium
GCCGCCGTTCACGACCGTCGCCGTCCGCGACCTCGACCGGCACCTCTGCGGGGCCAGCCGCCCGGGCCACTTCGCCGGCGTCACGACGGTCGTGGCGAAGCTCTTCCTCGCGTGCCGCCCGCACGTGGCCGTCTTCGGCGAGAAGGACGCGCAGCAGCTCGCCGTGCTGCGCCGGATGACGGCCGAGATGGGCTTCGGCATCGACGTCGCCGGCCACCCGATCGTGCGCGAGGCGGACGGGCTCGCGCTGTCGAGCCGCAACCGCTACCTCTCGCCTGCCGAGCGGACGGCCGCGCTCGCGCTCTCGCGGGCCGTCTTCGCCGCGGAACGGCTCGCTCACGACGGCGAGCGCGACGCGGCCCGCATCGCCGAGGCGATGGCGCGCGAGCTGTCCGCGCCGGGCGTCCGCGTGGACTATGCCGAGGTCGTCGACGCGGACGCGCTGCAGCCCGTCGAAACCCTCGCGAAGGACGGGCCGTCCCGGGGCCGCTACCTTGCCGCCGTCGCCGCGTTCGTCGGCACCACGCGCCTCATCGACAACGTGAGCATCGGGATCGGGGATGCGGGATAGCCGGGTGAACCCGGACCTGGGATGGGCAGAGCCCCGCCCGGCCCCTTCCCGCATCCCATATCCCACATCCCGCCTCCATGACCGTCACCATGTTCAAGGGCAAGCTGCACCGCTTGCGCGTCACCGAGGCCGACCTCTACTACGAGGGCTCGATCACGCTGGACCAGGAGCTGATGGACCTCGCGGGCATCCTCGCCTACGAGAAGATCCAGATCGTGAACGTCAACAACGGCGCGCGCCTCGAGACGTACACGATCCCGGCCGTCGCCGGCAGCCGGACCGTCTGCCTCAACGGCCCCGCCGCGCGCCTCGTCGCGCCGGGCGACGAGATCATCGCGATCACCTACGCCGACATGACGCCCGAGGAGGCCCGGACGCACCGCCCGCGCGTCGTGCTCGTCGACGCGGACAACAACCCGAAGGGCGTCTTCGACCTCGACGGCACGCCGGTGACGGACCCGCACCTGCCGGCAGTCACGAACGCCGTCGCGATGGACCCGGCGGACGAGAACCCGTCGGTCGCCGTCCACGACTGACGTCCGGGCCGCCGATGGCGTCGATTCGTGCGCGACGTCGGGCGCGTGGATGGCGTCGATTTTGCGCGACGCTCGGTAGGGCCACAGCATGCTGTGGCCCTACGCCCACCACCGCCGGCCCGTCTTCAGGCCGCGCCGGCGGCCGCGGCGGCGTCGGGCGGCGGCGCGCCGGGCTCGGTGCGGACGTAGACGGTCCGCCGCGGGAACGGGATCTCGATGCCCTCGGCGTCGAAGCGCTCCTTGATGCGCTGCCGCAGCGTGCGCTCGGCCTCGAACTGCTCGCCCGGCCGCACCTTGACCACGACGCGCGCGTCGACGGACGACTCGCCGAGCGCGAGCACGCCCTGCACCTCGGGCGGCTCGTCCAGCAGGACGGCCCGGGCGGCGTCGGTCGCAGCCCACGCCGCCGCCACCTCGCCGAGCACGCGCAGCGCCACGGCCGCGTCCTGCTCGTAGCTCAGCCCGACCGTCACGATCGCGCGCGCGAAGCCGAGCGACTTGTTGCCGAACACGCGCAGCTCGCCGGCCGGG
>JAYWIE010000764.1:0-1637 GCA_043789155.1 Rubricoccaceae bacterium
CCGACGCCGACGCCTCGGACGCCGCGCTCGTCGCGCGGGCCGCCGCGCACCCGTCGATGGCGGGGCTCGAGCTCGCGAGCCGCGTCACGACGGCCGAGGCCTACGACGTCGCGGCGTCGGGCAGCCCGCGCGTGGCCGTCTACGACTACGGCGTCAAGCGCCACATCCTGCGCAGCTTCGCCGCGATGGGCTGCGCCGTCCGCGTCTTCCCCGCCGCGACGCCGCTCGCGGACGTCCTCGCGTGGGGCCCGGACGGCCTCTTCTTCTCGAACGGCCCCGGCGACCCGCGCGCGATGACGCAGGCCGTCGAGACGGTCCGCGCGGCCATCGCGAGCGGCCTGCCGCTCTTCGGCATCTGCCTCGGCCACCAGCTCATGGCACTCGCCGAGGGTCTCACGGTCGAGAAGATGAAGGTCGGGCACCGCGGCGCGAACCACCCGGTGATCTACGACGCGACCGGCCGCGTCGAGATCACGACCCAGAACCACGGCTTCGCCGTCGCCGAGGCGAGCCTCCGCCCGGACGTCGCCGCGGTCTCGCACCGCAACCTCAACGACGGCTCGGTCGAGGGCCTCCGCTTCGCGCGCTTCGCCGGCCTCTCGGTCCAGTACCACCCCGAGGCGTGCCCCGGCCCGCACGACAGCCGCTACCTCTTCGACGCCTTCCTCCGCCTCGTCGCCGACCATGCATGACGCGCCGCGCCCCGACCCACCCGGCCCCGGCACGGTCCGCCGCGTCGTCGGCCGGCCCGTCCCGCGCGACCCGCTCGACGTACTGGACCGGCTCTGGCTGAACCACCGCGCCCTCGGGCTCCCCATCACGATCCCCGACGCTCATGTTCGACGCACTGTTGGCCGTCCTTGTCCGGGCACAGGTTGAGTTCCTCGTCGTCGGGGGCGTCGCCGTGGCACAGGCAGGCTTCGCACGGTTCACGGAAGACATCGACCTGCTCGTGGACGGGTCCCCGGAAAACGTCCGCCGCCTCATCGGGGCCCTCTCGACGTACGGCGACGGGGCCGCGGCCGAGCTGACGCCGGACGACTTCCCGGACGAGGAAGGAGCCGTTCGGCTTGTCGACGACGTGGTCGTCGACCTCTTCACCCGCATGTCCGGCCGGACATACGCAGATCTGGCATCGTCCACGGTCGTCAGCGACCGCTCCGGCGCGCGTGTCCTCTACCTCGACGCCGACGGTCTGATTGCACTCAAGTCTCAGTCGCTGCGGCCAAAGGACCGCCTCGACGCCGAAGCGCTGCGGGCGATTCTCCGCGGCGAAACCCTCTAGACCCCCCTTTCACATGGCCAAGCAGCATAAGACCCTCATCGTCCACCACGCGCCGGGCCACCCGGACGCCTCCGCGGACGCCCTTACCGCGCTCCTCGACGACGGCTGGCGCATCGCCGCGACGACCGCCATGGGCGGCACCGGCGGCGCGACGGCCCCGCCGCAGTTCGCCGCGCTCGTCGTGCTCGAGCGCGAGGAGACCCGGAC
Source organism: Rubricoccaceae bacterium (assembly GCA_043789155.1). Classification (GTDB taxonomy): domain Bacteria; phylum Bacteroidota; class Rhodothermia; order Rhodothermales; family Rubricoccaceae; genus DASVSE01. The sequence goes on from JAYWIE010000764.1 coordinate 1,493, forward strand.
CGTCGGCGGCTTCTCGGGCCAGTAGGCAGTGGCCAGTAGGCAGTGGTAGACGCCTGATCATCGCTGCTCTCCGGCTCCTCGTCATCCCCCTGCATTTTCCCCACTGGCCGCTGGCTCGCCGGCACCCGCCGGCGACCCTGGCCAC
>JAYWIE010000765.1:0-5681 GCA_043789155.1 Rubricoccaceae bacterium
ACGACGCCGCCGGTCAGCGCGAGCGGGACGCCCGTGAACACGATGAGCGAGTCCTTGAGCGAGCCGAACGTGAGGTAGAGGAGCCCGAAGATGAGCGCGAGCGCGAGCGGAACGACGATCTGCAACCGTCGCGCCGCGGACGTCAACTGCTCGAACTGGCCGCCCCAGCCCGTCCAGTACCCGGCCGGCACGGCCACCTCGGCGTCGATGCGCTGCTGCGCCTCGGTCACGAACGAGCCGAGGTCGCGCCCGCGGACGTTCGCCGTCACGACCACGACGCGCTTGCCGTCCTCGCGGCTGATCTGGTTCGGGCCTGGCGCGACCGAGAAGTCGGCGACGGCCCCGAGCCGGACCTCGCCGCCGCCCTCGAGCGCCACCGGGAGCTGCTCCAACCCACGGACGTCCTGCCGGAGACGCTCGGGGAGGCGGACGACGACCGGCGCGCGGCGGTCGCCCTCGAAGACCTGCCCGGCCTCGACGCCGCCGACGGCGACCGCGATGGCCTCCTGAACCGTCGCCGCGTCGAGCCCGTAGCGCGCCATCGCGGCCCGGTTCGGGACGACCGAGAGGAGCGGCAGGCCGGTCGTCTGCTCGACCTTCACGTCGGCCGCGCCAGGGACGGACGAGAGGACCGCCTCGATCTCCGACGCCGTCGCGTCGAGGACCTCGCGGTCATCGCCGTAGACCTTCACGGCCACGTCGCTCCGGACGCCCGCGATGAGCTCGTTGAAGCGCATCTGGATCGGCTGGATGAACTCGTAGTTGTTGCCCGGCACTTGGGCGACCACTCGCTCCATCTCCTCGACGAGCTCGGCCTTCGTCATCGTCGGGTCCGGCCAGTCCTCGCGCGGGCGCATCATCACGAAGTTGTCCGTCACGGACGGCGGCATCGGGTCCGTCGCGATCTCGGCCGTGCCCGTCTTGGAGAACACGCGCTCGACCTGGGGCATCGCGCGCAGCCGCGCCTCGAGCTCGCCCTGCATCTCGACCGCCTGCGTGAGGCTCGTGCCCGGGATGCGGAGCGCGTGGAGGGCGATGTCGCCTTCGTCGAGGCTCGGGATGAACTCGCTTCCCATGCGTGACCCGATGAGCCCGGCGAGCGCGACGAGCGCGACGGCCGCCGTCAGAGCGACGGCCCGGTTGGCGAGCGCGTACCGGAGGCTCGGCCGGTAGAGCCGCTCGGCCCCGCGCATGAGCGGGTTTTCCTTCTCCGAGACGCGGCCCGTCACGAACGTCGCGACGGCGGCGGGCACGAAGGTCACCGACAAGATCATCGCGGCGACGAGGGCGAGGATGACCGTGAGCGCCATCGGCGTGAACATCTTGCCCTCGACGCCGGTCAGCGTGAGGATCGGGAGGTAGACGATGATGATGATGAGCTCGCCGAACAGCGTCGCCTTGCGGACCTCCTTCGAGGCCGAGAAGACGACCTCGAACCGCTCGTCTCTCGTGAGCACGCGGCCGAGCCGGTGCTGGGCCTCGGCGAGTCGCCGGATGCAGTTCTCGACGATGATCACGGCCCCGTCGACGATGATGCCGAAGTCGAGTGCGCCGAGGCTCATGAGGTTCGCGCTCACCCGGCCCTGGACCATCCCCGTCATCGTCATCAGCATCGAGAGCGGGATGACGAGGGCCGTCAGCAGCGCCGCCCGGAAGTTGCCGAGGAACAGAAAGAGCACGACGACGACGAGGAGCGCGCCCTCGACGAGGTTCTTCTCGACCGTCCCGATGGTCTTGTCGACGAGGGTCGTCCGGTTGTAGACCGCCGTCGCGACGACGCCCTCGGGGAGCGAGGCCTGGATGAGCTGGAGCCGCTCGTCGACGCGCGTCGAGACGGCCCGGCTGTTCTCGCCGGTGAGCATGAAGACGGTCCCGAGCACGACCTCCTGGCCGTTCTGGCTCGCCGCGCCGGTCCGCAGTTCCTCGCCGAGGAGCACGTCGGCGACGTCGCGGACGCGGACGGCCGCGCCGCCCTCGCGCGTGTCGATCACGACGTTGCCGATGTCCTCGAGGCCCGCGAGCTGGCCCGGCGTGCGGACGAGCAGCTGCTCGCCGCTCCGCTCGACGTAGCCAGCCCCGACGTTCTGGTTGTTGGCCGAGAGGGCGGCCACGACGTCGCCCATCGTGAGCCCGTACGCGAGCAACCGGTCGGGGTCGGGCTGGACGTGGAACTGCTTCTCGAAGCCACCGATCGTGTTCACGTCGGCCACGCCCGGCACGTTGCGGAGCTGGGGCCGGACCGTCCAGTCCTGAATCGTCCGGAGGTCGGTCGGGGTGTACTCGGCACCGTCCTCGGTCCGCGCACCCGGCTCGGCCTCGACGGTGTACATGTAGATCTCGCCGAGCCCGGTCGTGACCGGCCCCATCGTCGGCTCGAGCCCGGCCGGGAGTGTCGACTGCAAGCCGGCGATGCGCTCGGCGATGAGCTGGCGGGCGAAGTAGATGTCCGTCCCGTCCTCGAAGACGACGGTGACCTGGCTGAGCCCGTACCGCGAGATCGACCGCGTGAACTGCAAGTCCGGCAGGCCGGCGACGGCCGTCTCGACGGGGGACGTGATCCGCTGCTCGGCCTCGAGCGGCGAGAACCCGGGCACCTCGGTGTTGATCTGGACCTGGACGTTCGTGATGTCCGGGACGGCGTCGATGGGGAGCCGGAGCGCGCTCCGCACGCCGACAGCCGCGACGGCGAGCGTGGCGGCGAGGACGAGCCACCGGCGGCGGATCGAGAACCGGAGGAGCGATTCGAGGAGGTTCATGGGATGGGGGGGGCGGGGATGGGGGATGAGCAGAAGCAGCGGGACGGGCGAGGCCTTCTGCCCATGCCCCATCCCTCATCCCCCCTCCCTTCAGTGGTCGTGTGTGGCACCGGCCTTCCCGATCTCGGCCTTGACGATGAACGAGTTGGTCGCCGCGTAGGGCTCGCCCACACGGAGCCCGCCGAGCACCTCGGTCCACGTGCTGTCGCTCACGCCGAGCTCAAGCATCCGGACCTCGAACTGTCCGTCGTGGCGGGCATAGACGACCCGGAAGTCGCGGAAGTCCTGGAGCGCGGCCGTCCGCACGGCGAGCGGGACGCGGTAGGTCGCCGTCGCGACATCGACGTCGACGGCCTGGCCGGGGCGCCACCGCCCGCCGGGGTTCGGGATCACGACGCGCGCGCGGGCCGCCCGCGTGTCCTCGCCGACGACGGCCCCGACGAACTGGACGCGCCCCTCGGCCTCGCCCTCAGCCTCGGGCGCACGCACACGGACGACCTGTCCCGGTCGGACGCGCGCGAGGTCGCGCTGGTAGACCGTCACCTCGACCCAGACCGTCGAGAGGTCGGCGATGGTGAACAGCGACGCGGCCCCGCTCACCGATTCGCCGAGCGTGACGTCGCGGGCGATGACTTGCCCGGCGATGGGCGCGCGGACCTCGAACCGGGTGATGCTCCCGAGCGACGCGGCTCGCCGGCCCGTCGGCTCACTGTCGAGCGAGCGGACACGGGCGACAGGGATGCCGGCGGCCGTCAGTTTCTGCTCGGCGACCTGGACGGCGATCTGGGCCTCTTCGAGGTCGTGTTGGGCCGCGTCGAAGTCGCGCGTGGCCGAGATCCGGCGCTCGTGGAGCTGGCGCTCGCGGTCGAACACGCCCTCGACGTAGTGCAAACGGTGGGCCGCCTCGACGTACTCCTCAGCGACGCCGGCGAGCTCGCGGCTCTCGACGACGGCGAGCACCTGGCCCGCCCGGACGAACTCGCCCTGGCTCGCGGACACGCTCGTCACGACGCCGCTAAACCGGGGGACGACGTGGGCCTCACGCTCGGCGTTGACGGCGACCTCGCCGGGGAGCCGGAGCGCCTCGATGATCGTCGCCGGTCCGGCAGGTTCGATGGCGATGCCCGCCCGCTCGACGAGCTCGTCGCCCATCGCGGCGCGGCCCTCAAGGCTCTCGTACGTCCACCGCGACGTCTGGCCGCGATAGACGGCGGTCACCTCGACGGCGAACGAGTGCGGCTCCGTCACGGTCGACGTGCTCTGGAGAAAGTCCGCGACGGGGCGGAACGTCATCCGGTCGACGGAGCCGAGCCGCGTCACGACGGCCGTGAGCGTCACCTGGCCCGGCGGGACGGGCCGGCCGCCAGCAAACGGATACATCCGAAACTCGGGCGGGATGCCGTCCTCGGCGATGGTGACCTCGACGGCGAGGCCGCCCTCGGCCTGCGGCCCGAGCAGGCGCCCTTCGTGCGGTCCGCGTGTGTACTCGGGCGCGGCGGCCTCGTCGCCGTGCTCGTCGCCGGCCGCGGCGGGCTCGTCGCGAAGCACGAACACGGCCGCGAGCGCGGCGAGGCCGAGCACGGCCGCGATGGGGAGGATCTGGCGGCGGCCCTGCCGACGCGGCGCGTCCGGCGGCACTGTCGGGCCATCGGCACGGGGCGGCGGGGACGCGAGGGGCGCCCCGCGGACGGGATCGTCGATGTCGGGCGTGGTCATCGGTCGGGTGTCGGGACGAGTAGGGTGGAGTCGGACGTGGGCAGACGTGGGACGTCGCCGGACGCGCCGGCAGCGGACGGGAGCGCCCCGCCGGCGACGCGCTCGACGTCGGCCGCGGCGGCAGCGGCCTCGGCGAGCGCGTCGAGGAGCAGGCCGCGGACCTCGGCGACGGCGCGCTGTGCGTCGAGCACGTCGAGAACCGAGAACCGGCCGAGGCGGTAGCCCTCGCTCACGGCCTCGGCCGCGTCGACGGCCCCGGGGACCGCCGTCTCTGCGAGGATTGCGGCCTCGTCGCGGGCGGCGGCGAAGCGTCCGTAGGCGTCGGCGAGGTCGGCGACGAGGAGCGCACGCGCGGCGTCGCGCGCGGCGTCGATGCCGCCACGGCGGGCGTCGGCCGCGGCGAGCGCGTCGCTCCCGCGCGAAAACACTGGGATCGGGAGCGAGACGCCGACGACGGCCCCGAACCCGCCGCTCTCCCCGTGGATGCGTCGGAGGCCCGCCGAGACGGTCGGCAGGGTCGAGCGGTCTGCGCGGGCGGACGCGACGGCGGCCTCGCGGCGCCGCGCCTCCGCCGCCACACGGGCGATCCCGGGCGTCGCGTCGAGCCGCCCGATGAGGGCGTCGAACGACGGCAGCGGCGAGAGAACGAGCGAGCCGGCGACGGCCGACGGCGGCGCGGCGCTCGCGCCCCAGAGCGCGGCGAGCGACCGGAGGGCGGCCTCGCGCGCCCGCTCGGCTCGGGCCGCCTCGGCCCGGACGCGCGCGAGCGCGACTGTCGCCCGCGTCTCGTCGATCGGTGAGCGGTCACCGAGTTCGACTTGCTGCGCGACGGTCGAGCGAGCCTCGGCCGCGAGAGCGACGGTCACTTTCGCGAGGCGCGCGCGCTCCTGCGCCGCGACCGCGGCAGCGAACCGGGCCGCGACACGCGCGACGACAGCTCGCCGTGAGGCGTCGACTTCGGGCGCGAGCGCGTCGCGCTCCGCCTCGGCGCAGCGGACGCGGGCCGCGCGGCGCCCGCCGAGCTCGAGCGGGAACTGGACCGCAAGGGTCGTCTGTGCCGCGTTGTCGCCGGCTCCGCCCGACGGCGAGAGCAGGTTCTCCGCGTCGAGGCCGAGCGTGGGATTGGGCCGGCGGCCGGCCTGGCGGACGAGTGCCTCGCGGGCGACGGCCTCGAACCCGAGGGCGACGAGGTCGGGCGAGGTGCCGAGC
>JAYWIE010000766.1:0-5671 GCA_043789155.1 Rubricoccaceae bacterium
GGCGACGCGCTCGGCCGCGCCGTCCGCCCGACGCCTGTCGCCGTAGACACGGCCCTCGTCGCGTTCACGACGCGCCTCGCCCACTTCAGGACGGCCCACGCCGAGGCGCTCGCGCACGCGCCCGTCGAGTGGCTCGCCCGCGACGACGCCCGCGGCCTGCTCGTCTACCGCCGCGGCGCGGGCGCGCAGGCCGTGACGGTCGCTGTCAACGTGTCGGACGCGCCGCAGGCCGTCGCGGCGAGCGGCACCGTCGCCCTCGCGGTCGGGCGCGTCGCAGCCGCCGGAGGCCGGATGACGCTGGACCCGCACTCCGCGGCCGTCGTCGTGCCGTAGAGGAGGGACAGGGTGAGGGGGCTGCGACGCCGCGGCCGGCCACGACCCCGCGGACAGACACGACGGGAGGGAATCGGAGCCTCGCTGCCCGCGCGCTGCCCGTTCGTCGCATCTTGGAGACCCCGCCCGCCCCGCCCGCCGATGCTCCGCCCGCCGATGCTCCGCCCGCTCGCCCTCGCCGTGCTCCTGCTCCCGCTCGCCGCGAGCGCGCAGCACGCCGGCCACGACATGGCTACGGCCGGGACGGACGCCGGCCCCGCCGCGAGCCTCATCCTCGGCCGCATCGACGTCCGGACGAGCGCGACGGGCGCGGCGGCGCGCGAGATCGAGACCGGGATGCTGGCGCTGCACAGCTTCTGGTACGAGGAGGCGCGCGACCACTTCCAGGCCGCGCAGCGGAGCGACCCGGGCGCGGCGCTCGCGCTCTGGGGCGAGGCCGCGACCCACGACCACCCGCTCTGGGGCCAGCACGACTCGACGGCCGCCCGTACGGTCTTCGCCCGCGCCGACAGCCTCCGCGCGGCGGGCGCGCTCCACGCCGACGCCCGCGAAGCCGCGTTTCTCGACGCACTCGGCGTGCTCGTCCGACCCGGCGGCTCGCTCGCGGCGCGGCGCGACCGCTACGCCGCGGCCCTGCAGCGCCTCGCCGGGCAGGACCCGACCGACGACGAGGCGGCCGTCTTCGCCGCCCTCGCCGCGATGTCGCAGCAGTCCTACGACCCCGACGACCCGGCGCGCGTCGTCCCGGTCGCGGCCGCGCTCGAGGACGTCGCGCAGAAGAACCCGCAGCACCCCGGCGCGCAGCACATCCTCATCCACGCCTACGACGCGGCCGCGTTCGCGCCGCTCGGCCTGCGCGCGGCGCGCGTCTACGCCGGCCTCGCGCCAGCGGCGTCGCACGCGCTCCACATGCCGAGCCACATCTTCCGCATGCTCGGCCTGTGGCCGCAGATGGAGGCCTCCAACCGGGCCGCGTGGGCCGCCTCGGTCGCGTGGCAGGAGCGGACCCACCGGCGCGTCGCCGCGCGCGACTACCATGCGCTGACGTGGCTCCACACCGCCCTGCTGCGTCAGGGCCGCTTCGCCGAGGCCCGCGCCGTCGTCGCGACGGCCGAGGCGGACGCCGCGCTCGCGGCCGCGCGCGGCGAGGCACCGGGACCGCCGGCGCAGACGGTCCACACGCTGCGCGCCGACGCGCTCGTCGAGGCCGAGGCCGCGGGCCTGCCGGCGCGGTCCGAGCCCGTCGCGGTGTCGCCGGACAGCCTCTCGCCGGCCGCGGCGTACGCGTTCGCTGTCGAGGCGGTCTACGCCGGGCAGGACGCCTGGCTCGACGCCGCGCTCGCGCGCCTGACGGACGTCGCCGAGACGTCCGTCTCGGGCTATGCCGGTGACGTCCGCGCGAGCGACGTCCGGGCGGGCGTGGCCGAGGTGCAGGGCTGGCGGCGGCAGCGCGCCGGCGACCTCGCGGGGGCCGAGGCGCTCGCCCGCGAGTCGGTCCGGCTCACGGCCGCCGCGCACCCGCTGAGCCCGCCGACGAGCAGCGCCCACATGCTGCTCGCGGACGTCCTGCTCGCGCGCGGCGACGCGGCGGCGGCGCACGCGCTCTACGCCGCCGCCGCCGCCGCCGCCCCGAGCCGCGCCTCGATGCTGCTCGGCCTCGCCCGGGCCTCGGCCGCCGTGGGCGACGACGCGGCGGCCCGCGACGCCTACACGTGCCTGCTCGCCGTCTGGGCGGACGCCGATGCCGGCCTGCCCGCCGCGGCCGAGGCGCGAGCCGCCCTTGGCGCGGGCGCGGCGCGGTAGCTTCGCTGGCCCCGCCCGCCCGCCCGTGCCCCGCCCCGTCTCGACGTCCCTCCAGGAGTACGCGCGCGGCGTCGGCGGCGGGCTGCTGTTCAGCCTGCCGCTGTTCTACACGATGGAGACGTGGGCGATCGGCATGACGGCCTCGCCGGCGCGCCTCGCGGCCATCGTCGCCGGGACGTTCGGGCTGCTCGTCGGCTACAACCAGTTCGCCGGCATCACCAGCGCGCACGGCCTGCGCGACGCGCTGCTCGAGTCGGTCGAGGAGATGGGCCTCGGGCTGTGCGTCGCAGCGGGCCTGCTCGCCCTTCTCGGCCGCTTTCCCGACGCGCTCACGGCCGACGCGTTGGGCGTGCTGACGCTCGAGGGCATGGTCGCCGCCGTCGGCGTGTCCGTCGGCACGGCGCAGCTCGGGCAGACGCCCGAGGGCGAGTCCGGCGGCGCTTCTGGCGGCGACGGCCCGCCCGAGCCGCGGTCGCTCGGCGGCGAGATCGCGGTGGCGCTGTGCGGGGCGGTGCTCATCGCCTGCAACGTCGCCCCGACCGAGGAGGTCGTGCTGCTCGGGGCCGAGATGGGGGCCGGGCGGCTCGCCGGGCTCGCCGCGCTGTCGCTCGCCGTCGGCGGGGGGCTGCTCTACGTCAGCGCCTTCCGCGGCGCGCGGCGGTTTGCGGGCTCGGCGATGGGCCCCGTCGGCGGGACGGTGATGACGTACGCCGTCGCGCTCGCGGCCTCGCTCGCGCTGCTGGCCGCCTTCGGCCGCCTCGACCTGACGAGCGCGATGGGCGTGCTCGGCCCGCTCGTCGTGCTCGCGTTCCCGGCGATGCTCGGCGCGAGCGCCGGCCGCCTCCTCCTCGGCCAGTCATGACCCGGCAGAGCCATCCGCGCAGCGGCGTCGAGAACGCCGTCTTCGGCCTGAGCCTCGTGCTCGTGCTCGCCCTGCTCGCGGCGCTCGGCGCGAGCGCGTGGCGCGGCCCGGCCGGCCCGGCCGACGTGAGCGTGTCCGTCTCCGAGACGCGCGCGGCAGAGACGCGCGGCGCGGTCGCGACCGTCGCCGTGCGCAACGCCGGCGGCGTCGCGGCCGAAAACGTCCGCGTCGAGGCGTGCGGGCGCGGCGGGCCGGCGGGGCCGGACGTCTGCGCCGAGGCCGAGATCGCGTACGTGCCGGCCGGGGCCGAGCGCCGCGTCACGGTCGGCTTCGCCAAAGCGCCCGGCGGGCCGCTCGCGGTCCGCGTCGTGAGCTACCTCGAGCCGTGAGCCCGATCCGCGCCGTCGTGACGGGCTCGAGCGGCTTCCTCGGCCGCGCCTTTGCCCGCGCCCTGACCGAGCGCGGCGACGACGTGACGGGCGTCGACGTCGCCGGCGGCCTGCCCGGCGCGCCGTGGCCGACCGTCCGCGCCGACCTCGCCGAGCCCGGCGCGTGGCAGCGCGAGATCGCCGGCGCGGACCTCGTCGTGCACGCGGCCGCGCTCGTCGGCGAGGCTGGGACCGTGGCCGCGTTCGAGCGCGCCAACGTCGCCGCCACGCGGAACGTCCTCGACGCGAGCGCCGGTGCCGGGCGGCTGCTGCACCTCTCGTCGGTCGTCGTCCACGGCCGCGCCTTCCCCGACGGCGTGGGCGAAGACGGCCCGATGCGGATGACGGGCAACCCGTACACGGACACCAAGATCGCGGGCGAGCTCGCCGTGCTCGCGGCCGTGATGAGCGGGCGCGTCCGGGCGACGGTGATCCGGCCGGGCGACGTCTACGGCCCCGAGTCGGCGCAGTGGACCGTCCGGGCGGTCGAGATGCTGCGCGCGGGCCGCTTCGCGCTCGTCGACGGCGGGCGCGGCGTGCTCTCGCCGGTCTACGCCGACGACGTCGTCGCGGGCGGGCTCGCCGCGGCGGGCGCGGCGGCGGGCGCGGGCGAGATCTTCCACGTCACCGGCGGCGTCGGCGTCTCGCCCCGCGACTTCTTCGGGCGCTACGCGGCGATGCTCGGCGTGCCGCTGCGGGCCGTGCCGTACCCGGTCGCGGTCGCCATCGCGCCGGTCGTGGCCGGCCTGTTCCGGCTCGCCGGGCGCACGCCGCCGCTCTCCGGGCGGACGCTCGAGTACGTCACGCACCCCGGCACGTACTCGGTCGCGAAGGCGGCGCGGCTGCTCGGCTGGCGGCCGGCCGTCGACCTGGACGCTGGCATGGAGAAGACGGAGGCGTGGCTCCGCGCGACCGGCCGTCTCTGACGCCGGCCGCGTTCGTGCGAGATTCCGTCAGGTTCTGTCCGGTGACCGAATTCCTGTCCCTCCAATCTCCGTCATTCCCGCGCAGGCGGGAATCCAGCCTTTCCTGACGGCCGATGGATTCCCGCCTGCGCGGGAATGACGTTGAATTGGAGTTTCCGCATAGAGCCTAGCCGCCCGTCTCCTCGCGCCAGAGCGTGTCCGCGACGTGGGCGATGCCGCGCACGAGGTGGCGGCGGTACGAGCTGAACGGGACGTCGAGGCGCTCGGCGGCGATGGCCTGGCTCGGGGCGGGCGTGAGGTACGTCAGCCGGAGCGCGTTCCACAGCGGGACGTCGCGCGGGGCGGCGCGGAGCGTCTCGGCCGCGCGCGTGAGGTGCCCGACGAGCGCGCCGGCGCGCTCGGCCGGCGTCGCGTCCGCGCCGGTCGCCTCCTCGACGAGCGCGGCGCGCAGCAGCGGGTTGTCGGCCATGAGGTGCGCGCGCGGCATCGTCCGCAGCGCCTCGCGGACGGCCTCGTCGAAGGCCTCGCGCGCGAGCACGACGCGGGCGTCGGGCGCGGCCCGCTCGGGCGGCGCGGGGACCTCCATCGGGACGCGGGCCGCGAGCGCGTCCAGCCACGCCGCCGGCGGTACGGCGCGCCAGTCCATCCCGAACACGGCCGGCGGCCGGCCGGCCGGCCCGCCGTCGGGCTCGGCCTCGGGCCACCGCGCCAGCCCGACGAAGGCGAAGACCGGCCCCCAGAGCTCCGGCTCGGCCACGGGCAGCAGCGACACGGCGAGGCGCGGGACGGTGAGGTAGAGGTGGACCGTCCGCGCGAAGATGATCGACTGCACGGCCGAGAGGCCCTGGTGCGCCTCGGCGTCCATCCAGAAGCGGAACAGGAGGACGCGCTCGCCCGGCCGCCGCGTGCGCTCGGCGGCCGCCCACGCCGCGCGCGCGAGCGGGTCTGGCGCGCGGTCCGCGGCCTCGGTCTCGTCGAGCGCGAGGGCCGTCAGGAAGCCGGCGGGCGTGCCGTCGGCGGCGTCGAAGACCTCGGTCGCGTGGGGCTGCGCCGCGAACCAGTGCGCGGCGACGTCCGCGGCGTCGTCGCCCTCGTGGCGGCGCGTCATCGCGACGAGCGCGGGCACGTCGGCCGGGTGCAGCGGGCGGGCCGGGCGGACCTCGGCCCCGCGCCACGCCCCGACGAGCGGCCCGAGCAGCGGGGCCACGACCGGGTTGTCGCGGTAGAGGTGGACGTAGTCGCCCAGCACGAGGGCCGTCTCGTGGCCCTCGGCGAGCAGGCGCGACGTGTAGAAGCGCCGCGCGCGGCCGTGGAGCTCG
>JAYWIE010000767.1:0-1632 GCA_043789155.1 Rubricoccaceae bacterium
GCGGATCGCGTCGAGGTCGCGGCCCTCGGGCGCGACCGCGATCGCGCCGCGGAGGCGCGCCGCGACGGCGTCGCGGGAGGCGGCGGCGCCGCCGTCGCCGCGCAGCAGCGGGAACGCGGCGCTGGCGCTCGCGCCGCGCTCGGCGAGCAGCTGCTCGGCCGTCGCGTCGAAGAGGACGTCCGAGCGGCGCAGCCGCAGCACCTCGTTCTCGATCTTGCGGCCCTTGCCGCCGCCGAGCGCCTCGGCCGCCGCCGACGGCAGGATGTCGGAGAGCTCGGAGGCGTCGCCGGTCTCGACGAGCAGGACGGTCTCGGCGCGGTAGCGGTTCGGGATCGTCGAGGCGTACCAGAGCGTCGGCACGACGACGGCGACGAGCGTGGCCGCGATGATCCAGCGGCCGCGGTAGGCCACGCTGAGCCACTCGCGCAGCTGCGCCCCGCGGTCGACGGGGTAGCCGAAGTGCGGGTTCGGGTCGCGGAGCGGACCTCCCGGCGGCGGCACGCCTCCCGCGGGGGCGGGGACGAAGTGCGGCGGCCCGAACGCGGACCTGTCGGACGGGATGTGTTCCATGCAGCGGCTAGGGCGTTTCCTGACGGAGATGCGCCGAAGATAGGCGTCCCCTTGCCTGCCGGCGCGTCGCGGCCGAAAGAGCGCCGCGGCCGCGCGTCGCCTCGTGGCGGCCTGTGCCCGCGCTACGCCGGGGCGTCCGGCCGCAGCGGGACGATGGCGAGCGTGCAGCGGCTCGTACAGACGAGGTGGCCGCGCGCGTCGCGGAGGTCCGCCTGCCACACCTGGCTCGTCCGCCCGACGTGGACCGGCACGGCCGTCGCCGTGAGCACGCCCTCGCGCATCGGGCGCAGGTGGTTGGCGTTGATCTCCATCCCGAAGGCCGTGTAGCCCTCGGGCGCGGCGAGGTACGCCCCGACCGAGACGACGGTCTCGGCCAGCGCCACGCTCGCGCCGCCGTGGAGGTACCCGAGCGGCTGGTGCACGCGCGGCCCGACGGGCATCGTCGCGACGACGCGCGCCGGCCCGGCCTCTGTAATCTCGATGCCGAGCGTGCGGCCGAGGCTCTCGCGGTCCGGGAAGTCGTCGAGCGACTTGGGCATGGCTCAGAAGCAGTTTTGCGAAGCGAGGATTGGCCTTACCGCCCCCCCGCGGCCGCAGGGCCGGTAAGTTCTGGACGGCTGGATCAACTCCCCCGCAAAATCAACGTCATTCTCGCGAAGGCGGGAATCCATCGGATGCTGGAAAAGGCTGGATTCCCGCCTTCGCGGGAATGACGGTAGATGTGGGTTGGTGTGCTGACTGGAGAACTTACCGGCCCTGCCCGCGGCCGGGATACCCGGACCGGGGGCCGCCCGTAGGGCGGGGGGGCGGTTTTCGGGCCGTTGAGGGAACCGCCCCCCACCCCGCTGGCGCGGGGAGCCCCCAGGTCCGGGTTCACCCGGCGCGGGGGGGCGGTGGAAGGCCGCGCTGCTCGGGTGACAGGCTCTCAGCGCGGCGCGGGGAGCAGCGGCCCGGCCCCCGTCCCGACCGACGTCGCGCCTGACGTCGTCGTGCCGGAGAATGCGCTAAAGCAACTCGAGGCGAGCCTCCATCCGCACTATGGGCAGGTCGCCATTCCCGGTG
>JAYWIE010000768.1:0-5651 GCA_043789155.1 Rubricoccaceae bacterium
GAACGCAGGAACGCAGGAACGCAGGAACGCAGGAACGCAAGATGCCTCCACTGCCCGCGCTCGTACACGCCTGCGCTCGTGCACGCCTGCTACCTTCCGCTCCCCCACCCCGCCGCCCGTGCCGACCCTCCGCCTGCTCGTCGAGTACGACGGGACCGACTTCCACGGCTGGCAGCGGCAGCCGACGGGCCCGAGCGTCCAGGCGGCGCTCGAAGGCGCGCTCGCCGTCATCCTCCGCGCGCCGGTCGGCGTCGTCGGGGCCGGGCGGACCGACACGGGCGTCCACGCGCGCGGGCAGGTGGCGACGGTCGAGACCGACGCCGACCCGCGCCGGCTGCTCGCGTCGCTGCGGGGCCTCCTGCCGGCGTCCGTCGCCGTCCGCTGCGCCGAGGCCGCGCCGGCCGGCTTCCACGCCCGCTTCAGCGCCACGTCGCGGACGTACCACTACCACGTCGCGACGGCCGCCCGCGCGCTCGACGCCCGCACGCGCGTCGTGCTCCGCGCGCGGACCGACTTCGACGCCATGAACCGCGCCGCGCAGGCCCTCGTCGGGCGGCACGAGTGCAGCGCGTTCTGCCGGACGCGCTCGGAGACCACCAACCGGACGTGCGCCGTTGAGACCGCCCGGTGGGTCCCTGAGGGCCGCCCCGGCGACTGGCGCTTCGAGATCACGGCCGACCGCTTCGTGCACGGCATGGTCCGCGCCGTCGTCGGGACGCTGCTCGAGGTCGGGCGCGGGCGGCGGCCCGAGACGGCCCTCGCCGACGCGCTCGCCACCCACGACCGCCGCATGGCCGGCCCCGCGGCTCCGCCGCACGGCCTCGTCCTCCACCACGTCGGCTACCCCGACCCGCCGTTCTCCGAATGCGCCTGACCGCTGCCCTCGGCCTTCCCGCTGCCTTCTGCCTGCTCGTCGCGCTCGCCGGCTGCGGGCGGCCGCTCGTGGACCCGCTCCAGAGGCCCGTCGAGGTGCTCGGGCTGGACACGGACGAGGTCCGGACGACGCCCGACCTCGCGCTCCGCCTCCGCGTCGACGGCGCGACGGCGCTGACCGTCGGCGGCGAGGACGCCGCGGCCGAGGCGCTGCCGGGCGTCTTCACGTTCGCCGCGCGCCTCGAGCCCGGCCTCAACCGCCTCGGCGTCCGCGCGTCGGACGGGGCCGGCGTCGTCGCGTCGGACACGCTGCTCGTGCTCTACCTGCCCGTCACGACCGCGACGGCCCGGCTGCCCTCGGCCCGCACGGACGCCGGCGTCGCGGCCGACGGGGCCCGCGTGCTCGTCACGGGCGGCGTCGGCGACGGCGGCGCGGCGCTCGCGTCGATGGCCGTCCTCACCGCGGCCGGCTTCGCCGGTGCCGACGTCCCGCTGCTCGCCGCGCGCACGGGCCACACCGCGACGGCGCTGCCCGGCGGCGGCGTCCTGCTCGCCGGCGGCGCGACGGCCGAGACGCCCGCGCGCCTCGCCGACTTCGTGCAGACGGCCGAGTGGGTCCCGCCCGGCCAGACGCAGAGCCGCCCCGTCGCGCTGCCCGCCGGGACGCTGCTGCGCGCCGGCCACACCGCGCGCGCGCTCCAGACGGGCACCACGACGACCGTGTACTTCTACGGCGGCGTCGTGCCCTCCGGCGCGGGCGTCTCCCCGAGCGGCACCGTCGACGTGTTCGAGTGGCGGCCTGCGACCGAGCAGCTCGTCCGCCGCTCGCCGCCGGGCGGGGCCGGCGCGTTCGACGCCGCCACGGGCCACGTCCAGATCCCGGTCCTCGACGTCCCCGGCACCTCGGGCCGCGCCGCCGACGTCGTGTTCGCCGGCACCCTCGCTGCCCGCTTCGACTTCACGACGCCCGGCACGACGTACCCGTTCAGCCTCGACGCCCGCACGGCCGCGCCGCTGCTGACGCCGCGCACGGACGCCGCCGGCGCGCCGACGGCCCGGTCCGGCCTCGCCCTCGTCGCCGGCGGGCGCGACGCTGCGGGCACGGTTCTCGCATTGGTCGAGATCTACGCCGCCGCCGTCAACCGCTCGTTCCGCCTGCCCGCGCGCGTCGGCCTCGGAACGGCGCGCGCCGCGGCCGGTGCAACTCTTTTGCCCGACGGACGAATCGTCGTCGCCGGCGGCCGGACGGCCGCCGGCCTCATCTCGGACGCCCTCGACATCGTCACGCTCTGATGCTCATCCAGCGCCTCCTGCACCTCGTCGTGATCGCCATCGTGCTGATGGCCGGTCTGGGCCTGCTCGTGTTCGTGCTCCAGATCGCGGGCTGGCTGCTCGCGCTCGCGCTGAAAGTGCTCGCCGTGCTCGTCGTCGGGGCCGGCGTGCTGCGCTTTATCGAGCTCGTCCGCGAGAAGCAGCGCCGCCGGTAGCGCCCGGCGGCCGGGCGCTAGCTTGGCTGCCCGCCCATGCCGCCGCCCGTGACAGACTCGCCGATCCGCATCACGTCCGAGACCGGCCCGCTGCGGCAGGTCGTCGTCCACACGCCCGGCGAGGAGATGGCGCTCGTCGCGCCGGCGCGCAAGGACGCGCTCCTCTTCGACGACCTCCTGTTCCTCGACGACGCGCAGGCCGAGCACGCGACGATGTGCGCGCTCTTCGAGCGGATCGTCGGGCAGCCGGAGGCCGTGCTGCAGATCGGGACGCTGCTGCGCGAGGCCTTCGACGCCGAGGACGCGCGCCACGCCTTCGTCGAGACGCTCGTGCGGCTGATGCCCGAGCGCAACTTCGGCGCGTACCACGCGGACCTGCTCGCGCTCGACCCGGACGGCCTCTACCGCTTCGCCGTCACGGGCCAGGCCCCGTTCGCCGTCACCGCGGACCCCGTCCCGAACCTGCTCTTCACCCGCGACCCGGCCGCCGTCGTCGGCGAGTTCGCCGTCCTGAGCCACGCAGCCACGGGCGCGCGGATGCCCGAGTCTGCCATCGTCCAGACGATCTACCGCCACCACCCGCGCTTCGCCGCGGCCACCGAGCGCCTCATCTCGGTCCCGGACGACGTCTACTTCGAGGGCGGGGACCTGCTCGTCGTCTCGGACACGGTCGTGATGATCGGGCAGTCCGAGCGGACCAGCCTCGGCGGGGTCATGCACGTCGCCCAGGAGCTGCTCGAGCGCACGCCGGTCGAGCACGTCCTGATGGTGAACCTGCCCAAGGAGCGCTACTGCATGCACCTCGACACCGTGTTCACCTTCGCCGACGCCGGCACGTGCGTCGCCTTCCCGCCGATCATCGAGGGCGCGCGCAACCAGACGTTCCACCTCGAGGCCGGCGACGCGCCGGGCCGCTTCCGGATGCGCGTGCTGCCCTCGGTCCAGGTCGCGCTCGACGAGCTCACCGGCCGCGCGCACACGTTCGTCCCGTGCGGCGGCGCGGACGAGGTGAACCAGCGCCGCGAGCAGTGGACCGACGGGGCCAACCTCTTCGCCGTCCGCCCCGGCCTCGTCGTCGGCTACGACCGCAACCGCCGGACGTACGCCGCGCTCGCCGAGGAGGGCTTCGAGACCATCGACGCCGCCGACTTCCTCGACCGCTACCCCGACACCGCCTCCGTCCCGACGGACGCGCGCATGGCGATCCTGCTGACGGGCCACGAGCTCTCGCGCGGCCGCGGCGGCCCGCGCTGCATGACGATGCCGCTGCTGAGGGGGTGAGGAAAGAGGAAGGAGGTAGTGCACCGTGCACGGACGCGGCGGTCGGAACTTGGGCTCCTCCTTCCTCTTCCCTCCTTCCTCCTCCTTCCGATGTCTCTCGCCTCGCTGCTCGACCCGGACCGCCGCTGGATGCGGCTCGCGCTCGCCGAGGCGGAGCGCGCGGCCGAGGCGGGCGAGGTGCCCGTCGGGGCCGTCGTGGTGAAGGGGAGCCAGATCGTCGGGCGCGGGCACAACCAGGTCGAGCGCCTCCAGGACCCCACGGCGCACGCCGAGATGATCGCCATCTCGGCCGCGTGCGAGACGCTCGGCACCAAAAACTTGGCTGGCTGCACGCTCTACGTCACCCTCGAGCCGTGCCCGATGTGCGCCGGCGCGACCGTCCTCGGCCGCCTCTCGCGCCTCGTCTACGGCGCGTTCGACGAGAAGGCCGGCGCGGCGTCCACGCTCTACCACATCCCGCAGGACGGCCGCCTGAACCACCAGGTCGAGACCGTCTCGGGCGTCGAGGCCGACGTCTCGGCGGCGATGCTCCGCGCCTTCTTCCGCGCCCGTCGCCCCGGCGCAGAAGGCGATCCCGTCTCGGGGGACGGGACAGGCTCTGCGCCGCCCGGCCCCGCCGTCTCTTGACGCGCGTCCGGGACCACCGCGCTGCGACCGTCCGTTCAGAGCAGACCACACCCGGCTGCACCCCGATGGAACTGAACCGCCCGACCGACGCCGTCGATCTGCTCGTCGTCGGGGCCGGCCCGATCGGGCTCGCCTGCGCCGTCGAGGCGCACCGCGCAGGCCTGACGGCGCGCGTCGTCGAGAAGGGCGCGATCGTCAACTCCGTCGTGGGCTACCCCGCGCAGATGGAGTTCTTCTCGACGGCAGAGCTGCTCGAGATCGGCGGCCACCCGCTCGCGACGCGCCGCTACAAGCCGCTCCGCGAGGAGGCCATCGACTACTACCGCGGCGTCGCCTTCCACGAGCGCCTGGACCTCCGCCTCGGCGAGCGCGTGCTCACCGTCGACGGCGGGGCCGGCGCGTTCACGGTCGTCACGGACCGCGGCACGCACGCCGCGCGCGCCGTCGTGCTCGCGACGGGCTTCTTCGACCAGGCCAACCGCCTCGGCGTGCCGGGCGAGGACCTGCCGCACGTGAGCAACTACTACCGCGAGCCCTACCCGTACTCGGGCCGCGACGTCGTGGTGATCGGGGCCAAGAACTCGGCCGCCCGCGCCGCGCTCGACATCAACCGCCACGGCGGCCGCGTGACGCTCGTCGCGCGCGGCCCGGAGGTGTCGCCGAGCGTCAAGTACTGGCAGCGCCCGGACCTCGTCAACCGCATCGCTGACGGCGCGATCACGGCCCTCTTCAACGCGACCGTCGAGCAGATCACGCCGACGCACGTCCACGTCGCGACGCCCGACGGCCCCCGCACCGTCCCCGCCGACGCCGTGCTGTCGATGATCGGGTACCGCCCGGACTTCGCCTTCCTCGACGCCGTCGGCGTGCAGACCGAGGGGCCGATGCTCGCGCCGGCCGTCGATCCCGAGACGATGGAGTCCACGCGGCCGGGCGTCTACCTCGCCGGGACCGTCTGCGGCGGCCTGCAGACGAGCCGCTGGTTTATCGAGAACGGCCGCATCCACGCCGCGCAGGTCGCCGCGCACCTCGCCGGCCGCCCCGCGCCCGTCGCCGTCGCGCACGGGCAGCCGTGATAAATGCGGTTTAAGGTTTGGTGTTTGAGGTTGGAATTTTGAGGACACGTTCTGCCAAACCCCAAACCCTCCCTACCGCATCGCGCCCTGCAACGCTGAGGCCACCTGCTGGGCCGTCGCCTGCTGCGGGTTGATCGCGAGCGCCGCCTGCGCCTCTGCCAGGGCTTCAGCCGGACGGTTCGAGTTGACGAGGAAGAGCGCGTAGTTGGCCCGCGCGTCTGCGTTGCGCGGGTCGGCTACGGCGGCGCGCGCGAAGAGGCGGCCCGCCTGCGGGACGTCGCCGGTCTGCGCGAGGAGCGCGCCGAGA
>JAYWIE010000769.1:0-1620 GCA_043789155.1 Rubricoccaceae bacterium
GGAATGCGCCGTTTCAGTCGTCCCCTTGCAGCATTTCCTCTGCCACGTGGCTTTGTGCTGCGGACCGAACGCTGACCTCTGCCTCCCCAATCCCCAACCCCCAACACCTGATCCCCTCACGGCCCGAAGACGAAGCGGATCGGCTGGACCGAGAACGACAGCGCGAACAGGACGAGGCACAGGATGCCGAGCGCGCGGCGGACGGGCGAGAGCGGCTCCGCGTCGGGCACGAACGGGTGGTCCAGCCGGATCAGGAAGAGCATCAGCAGGATCCAGACCGTCCACCCGCTGTAGGCCACGCGCGCGGCGAGGCCCGGCGTGAGCGTGGCCACGGCCGCGACGAGCGCGACCACGACGGCTGCCGCCGGCCCGGCGAGGCTCCATTCGCCCTCGAACATCTTGGCCGTCACCAGCGCAACGCCGGTCGCGACGGTCGCCCAGAGGATCCAGCCGCCGCTGCCCTCGCCGACGTAGCCCAGCGCGGCCGAGATCGTCATCAGCAGGACTGTCACGCGCGACACGACGGCGTGCACGCGCGGCCCGAACAGCGCGTAGACGACGTGCCCGCCGTCGAGCTGCCCCACCGGCAGCAGGTTCAGGGCCGTGAAGAAGAGCGCGAGCCAGCCCGCGAGCAGCAGCGGGAAGTGCGCCAGCTCCGAGCCCGGCACGTGGTACGGCCCGGCGAGGCCGAGCACGTATGTCAGCGGCGTCTCGCCAAACACGACGGCCGCCCCGCCCGCGCCGAGCGCCGCGGCGTCGAACGGCGGGAGGGCACCCGTCGCCGCGAGTGCTGCCTGCGACGACGCGTGGCCCGGAATGCCGGCGAAGTACTCGGGGCCGGGCAGCGTCGCCGCGCCGAGCAGGTACACGGCGATGGCGACCACGACGCCCGCGAGCGGACCCGCCGCGCCGACGTCGAAAAGGTGCGACAGGCGCTGGAAGGGCTCGCGGATGCGGATCACGGCCCCGAGCGTCCCCAGCGAGCCCGGCAGCGGGATCGGCAGGAAGTACGGCAGCGAGACCGACATCCCGAGCCGCCGCGCGGTGAGGTAGTGCCCGAACTCGTGAACCGTCAGGAAGGTCAGGAACGGGACGGTGTAGCGCAGGCCGTCGGCCAGCCGCTCGGGCCAGCCGCCGGCCGCGTACGCCACGTCGCGGACCGTGTACGCGAGCCCGAAGCTCGGCAGGAACGCGGCCACGGCCACCATCGACGCGAACGTCGCGGCGAAGAGTGCGAGGTGGAGCCACACGCGGTCGCGCGGCGGGTCCGGCGGGAAGTACGGGCCGAGGACGTCGGGGGGCGCGTCCGGGCGGGGACGGCGCAGCAGGGGCAGCTTCACAGGGCGGCGGAGGGACCGGAGCCGTACGCGAGCGCCGCGGCAGGGTTCGACGGCAGGCAGCGGGCAGCGGGTCCCTCCCCTTTTCTGCCGACCGCCCCCTCTTCACCTGTCATCCTGAACTCGTTTCAGGATCTGCGTTTCGTCTTTTCGCCACGTCACCAATCGCAAAATGCATATTCTAAAACGAGTCTAGGGTGACGTATTTTTATTGTCACGACCGACAAAAGCGGGAACGTTTCAGTCGTGCGCCTTCAAACCCCAAACCCCAAACCCCAAACCC